>CAYQGF010000264.1:0-5722 GCA_964416885.1 uncultured Iamiaceae bacterium | reverse complement strand
TCGACGGCTTCCAGGCCCACGGGGTGCAGACGTGCGTGTCGTTCGAGTCGGTGCCGACCAGCCTGGTCACCGACACCAGCGCCCGGGGCCCCGTCTACTGGTACGAGCCCGCCGTCGAGGGCACCGACGACGCCGGCAACCCGGTCAGCCACCCGCCGGGGTTCCTCCAGATGCGGGTCGTCGACCCCGACGGGCGCCTCGACCGGTGGGCCGATGCCGTCGTCGACGAGGGCGAGCGGGACGACGAGCCCTTCGCCCTGGGCGGGGCCTACGTCGACCGCATCGCCGGACGGGTCGACCCCCGCTGCCCGATCGGCCCCGACGAGCGGCGCCCGGCCCGGACGGCCCCGGTCCACGGCGTGCTGACCTCCTCGGTGCCGGGCACGTTCCGCCTGTCGGTCGTCGACCGGGGCGCGGTCGTCCCGATGGGCACCTTCGAGACCGACGAGGACGAGCGCCGGCTCCACGCCGAGCTGCGGGCCGCCGGGGACGCGCCCGCCACCGGAGGGCCGGCCGCGGTGCAGACCTGCTTCACCCTAGGCGACCTGGGCAACGCCGGCCGGTACTACCTCGACGTCGAGGGCACCGACGACGACGGCCGGACCGTCACCGGGCGGCTGCCCTTCACCATCACCGACGCCCTGGCCGAGGGCCTGCCGTCGAGCACGCCGGGCCGGCCCGAGCCGATCGTGGTCGAGCGGGACGGCGTGGTGACGATCCTCCTCGCCGTCGACGGGAGCGACGAGAGCGTGGCCGCCCACGGCCTGGCCCGCACCGGCGAGCGGGCCACCGGCGAGTCCTGCACCGACGTGGAGGACCGTGCCCTCGGGGGCGGCAACCCCGGCCCCGACCTCGACCTGAGCCAGCCCCGCATCCCCCGCCTCGGCGCCGGCCCCCTCCCCGGGCTCACGCCCCCGTCGCCCGACGACGACGGCACCGCCCCCGACGACCGCTTCGACACCTGGCAGCCGGTCCGGGTCCGGGCCGGCGAGGGCGCCGTCGTCGACGTGTGCACCTGGGTCACGACCCGGCCCCGCGGTGCGTTCGACCCCACCGTCGAGGAGCGGCGCCTGCTCCACGTCCGGGCGCCCCGGCACCTCCGGGTCGCCGTCGACCTCGAGGCGATCGTCGCCGACCCGCCGGTCGAGGACCGCGACTACACGATCACCGCCGTCAACTGGCCGGGCCAGCCCAGCCGGGTGTTCCCCACCGGCTCGACGTCCACCCTCCTCGACAGCGGGGAGCGGGAGCTCCCGGAGGTGACCCGCCTCCGGCTCACCCACAACGCCCACGGCCACGCCGTCGACACCCTGGTCGAGACCCCGACCGCCTGCCTGGTCGGCCGGCCCGGGGGCATCGGGAGCCCGAACTGCGCCGTCGGCCTGGCCGCCGACGGGCTCCGCCTCCCCCTGCCGGACAACCAGGGCGACCTCTGCATCACCGACTGCCACGGCGTCCGCCACGTCACCCTCGCCGTCCGCACCTACGTCGGGCCGGGCGGGCCGCCGGGCCCCACTCCCGACCAGGAGGGGATCTGGGTGCTGCGCAACGACGGCTCGTTCGACCGCGGCGTCCGGGACGTGCCGGTGGTGCCCCGCGCCGACCTCACCATCGCCACGCCGACCCCGATCGACGCCGCGCCAGGCGGGCGGCCGGGGATGGGCCTCGACCTGCCCTTCGACCGTCCCGTCGACGTCACCGTCGTGCCCGAGCTGGTCGCCGACCGGGAACCGACGGCGTGCCCGACCCCCGCGGCCTGGACCTCGACGGCCACCGCCGCCCGCCACCGGCCCACCTTCGCCGACCTGTGCTTCGGCGCCTCCTACCGCTTCGCCGTCACCGCGACCGACCCGGCGGGCGGCGGGACGCTGCACCTGCCCGGACCGGTCTTCGCCGCCGCCACCCCGGGCCTGGAGGTGGCGTCGGTCGCCGTCTCGGTCGACATCTCGTCGGAGGCGTCGATGCGGCCGGCCGACGGCTTCGACGCCACCGTCGACCTGGGTGGCGGCCCGGTGCTGACGCCCGACCTCGGCGTCGGCGGCCCCTGCCTCCGGCCCGACGCCCTGATGAACGCCAACCTGACCGTCCCCACCAGCCGGGCCCACCCCGTCCTGGTCGGCGACCTGACCACCCTGGCCTTCACCGTCGACTGGGCCGACTGCGACGGGCGCCGACGGCGCCACGTCGAGGGTGGGCGGCCCGTCGACCTCGACGCCCTCCTGGCCGGCCCGGTCACCTACGCCGCCCACGGCGACGGCCTGGCCCTGGAGCTGACCGTGACCGTGACCCCCCTCCCCCTGCCCTGACCCGACCGAGGAGCACCCCATGACCACCCGCCGTTCCCGCTGTTCCCGCCTCGCGGCGGCGACCGTGCTGGCCCTCGCCCTCGTCGGCTGCGGCGACGACGGAGGCGACGAGGAGACCTCCGTCGGGACCGAGGGCCCGGCCGGGACGACAGCCCCGATCGAGACGTCGGAGGCCGCCACCGACGACGGGCCGCCGGACCTGTGCGACCTGCTGGCGTCCGACGTCGTGGCGACCGCCGGGGGCGTCGAGGTGGTCGGCACCCAGCCCGCGACCGGAACCGGCTCCCTCGACGGGATCGACTACGCCACCGAGGGCTGCACCTACGAGCTGGCCGACGGCGGCTCGGTCGACGTCCGGGCCCTCACCGACCCCGACGGGGCGCCGTTCGGCCCCGACGGCTTCGCCGAGCTCCGGGCCGCCTCCGACGCGCGGAGGGGCAGCGACGACTTCCCCCACGAGGACGTCTCCGACCTCGGCGCGGGCGCCTTCTTCGTGGCCAGCCTGCTCGGCAACGAGCTGGTCGTCGACACCGGCACGGCGGTCCTGACCCTCGACGGCGAGGTGGCCGACGAGCCCCTGAGCCGCGACGCCCTCCGCGCCGTCGCCGCCGAAGCCGTCACCGCCGTGGGCTAGTCGTGCAGCGAGGGGGCCCGGACGGCGACCACGGCGACGTTCGTCGTCGACCCTGGGCCGGACGACGACGAGAGCTCGGCCCGGCGCGACCACCAGGTCTCGGCGGCGGTCATTGCGCTCTCGGCCTCGCCAATGCTGTTGCCCACGAGCCCTGCGGTGGCCGCCCAGTGCAGGGGGATGAGGGCCAGCGCCCCGGGGAGCCATCGATGCTCGTCGCGAGTCAGCGGCTCCGGAGCCGTGCTCTCGTAGGCGTCGAGCAGTCGTCTCGGCTCGCGCAGCCCGCCGCTCGGTGCGACCTGGTGCAGGCTGGCCGCGATGTCGTACAGCCGCTCCCTGACCCTCACGAGGTCCACGTCGAAGGTCACCCATGAGCCGTCCGACAGCTCTCCCACGTTGCCCAACTTGTCGTCCCCATGGATCGGAGCGTCGGGCAGTTCGACCTCCTTCCGGAGCGTTGCGAGCTCGCCGGCCAGGAGGCGCATCCGATGCACGACGGGCTCGCTGCGGGGCCCGAGCCGACGACGCGTGAAGCCGACCGAGTAGCGCAGTTGGCCGAAGGTCCTGTGGTCGTCGAGGGGTTCGGGCGGACTGGGCTCCCAGACTGTCCTGAGCGCGGTGTGAACGCGTCCGAGCTCCTCGAACAGGCGGACGTGGGCGCCCTCACCCGTCCGTGGCTGCACGTGATCGACGAACTCCTCGAGCTCGGCCCAACGATCAGCGACCCGCAGGAGGTCGCAGCCGGAGATCGGGATCGGCCGAGCGACGCGGACGTGGGTCCCCTGGAGCCGTTCCCGCAGGCGCCGCAGCCCCGCGACCCGCCCGCGACGGGCCCAGGGCCTGTGGACCCGGAGGACCACCGGTGGCTCGACGTCGATCCGCAGGTTGAGGTTGAAACCACCGCCGATGTCCGCCCATCCGGCCCCGCGCGCCACGCGGTCGATCAGCGCTGAGACGGCCGGATCGTCCGGGCTGGCCCTCGGTCCGAACCAGCGCGGCAAGGCAGGAGGGGGACAGGGCATGACGGGGCACTAGTCGTGCAGGGAGGGGACCCGGATGGCGACCACGGCGATGTCGTCGGCACCGGCGTCGGGGTCCCGGAACACGTCGACCGCGCCGACGACCCGCGCCGTGACGTCGCGGGCGCTGTGCACGTCGGTCCCCCCCTCCAGGCTGGCCAGCAGGCGGGTCTCGCCGAACTGCTCGGGCCCGTTGCGGGCCTCGGTGACACCGTCGGTGTAGAGCACCAGGGCATCGCCGGCGCCCAGCTCCAGCTCGACCTCCTGGAACGGCGGGTCGGGCAGCACGCCGAGCAGCGTGCCGGTGGCGTCGACCCGCTCCACGGTGCCGTCGGCCCGGAGCAGCGCCGGCCGGGGGTGACCGCCGCACGCCACCTTCACCGTCGCCCGGCCCCGTCCCGGCGTGAGCGACACCAGCACGGCCGTGGCGAAGCGGGTGTCGTCGATCTGGTCGAGGATGGCGTCGTTGGTCGCGGCGAGGATGGCCGCCGGTCCCCCGTCGCCGACGGCGGGGGCGACGGCCCGGAGGGTGTGGCGGAACAGCCCGGTCACCGCGGCCGCGGCCGGGCCCTTGCCACAGACGTCGCCGACGACGACGTGCCAGCCCTCGTCGGCCGACTCGAACACGTCGTAGAAGTCGCCCCCGATCTCGATGCCGGCGTCGGCCACCCGGTAGTCGGCCCACAGGTCGATGCCGGGGATCTCGGGCAGCGCCGGCGGCAGCAGGGTCTGCTGGAGCGCCCGCGCCACCTCGCTCCGGGAGTCGAACAGGTTGGCGGTGTCGATCGCCGTCGCCGCCCGGCTGGCGATGTTGTCGAGCAGGGCCTGGTCCTCACTGTTGTAGGAGGGCCGCGGGCCCGACACCACCAGGGTGATGCCGCCCAGCACCCGGCCCCGGGACACCATCGGGGCCACGACGGCCGAGCGCGGCGCCAGCGCCTCCAGCACCGCGACGTGGTCGGCGTCGACCGCGGCGGCCCGCAGGTCGTCGAGGCTGACGTCCTCGACCCGCTCCGAGCGGCCTGTCCGCATGACCCGCCGCACGCTCCAGATGCCGTCGCCGCCGGCGTCGAGCCGCCTCTGGCGCATCTCCCGGACCCGCTCGACCTGCCGGGGGTCGATGTGGACGATCGCGGTCTCCCGCAGCTCGCCGTCGTCGTCGAGGGCGTCGAGGATGCACCAGTCGGCCAGACGGGGGACGAGGAGCGAGGCGAGGGTCTCGTAGACGGTCTGGGGGTCGAGGGTCGACGCCAGGGCGCCGCTGACCTCGGCCAGCAGCGAGAGCCGCTCCCGCGACGCCTCGGCCGCGACCCGGGCGGCGTGCTCCCGCTCCAACAGCCGGAGCCGCACGTCCTCCATCACGTGCCGCTCGGTCACGTCGGTGGCGACGCCGATCATCCGGAGCGGCGCCCCGTCGCGGGTGGCGACGACCCGACCCCGGCTCTCGACCCAGCGCAGCTCGCCGTTGGGCAGCCGCATCCGGAACTCGTCCTCGTAGTCGGCACCCCGACGGGCCGCCTCGAGCAGCGCCTGGCGCGCCCGCTCCCGGTCGTCCTCGGCGATGGCCTCCACCACCGCATCACCGGTCTGGGGGAAGGCGCCCGGCTCCAGCCCGGCGAGGGCCTCCATCCGACGCGACCAGACCACCCGACCGGTCACCAGGTCCCAGTCCCAGGTCCCCATGCCCCCGGCATCGAGGGTGAGGTCGAGCCGGGCCAGGCTCTCCAGCTGGCGGCGGGAGGCGAGGCGCTCGTCGGTGACCTCGA
>CAYQGF010000263.1:5025-5730 GCA_964416885.1 uncultured Iamiaceae bacterium | reverse complement strand
ACGGCCCGGATCACCTGCCCGGTGACGTGGCTCGCCTCGTCGCTCGCCAGCCAGGCCACCAGCGGGGAGGAGATGGCCGGGTCCATGCGGTTCCACTCGTCCTCGGCCAGGTCGTCGGGCTCGATGACCGCGGGGGCGCCGGGCATGGTGGCGGTGATGCGGGTCGCGCCAGCCGGGCCGATGGCGTTGACGGTGACGCCGATCTTGTAGAGCTCGAGGCTGAGGGTCTGGGTGAACCCGGCCACGCCGGCCTTGGCCGTGGCGTAGTTGGTCTGGCCGAAGTTGCCGACCAGGCCGGCGCCGGAGGTGGTCGTGATGACCCGGCCGTTGACGGGCTGGCCGGTCTCCTTGTTGCGGGCCCGCCAGTGCTTGGCAGCGTGGTGGCACGGCGACCACATGCCCTTGAGGTGGACGGCGACGACGGCATCGAAGTCGGCCTCGCTCATGTTCCAGATGGCGCCGTCGCGCACGATGCCGGCGTTGGTGACGAGGATGTCGAGACGGCCGTAGGTGTCGATCGCCTGCTGGACCATCCGCCCGGCGCCCTCGTGGTCGGCCACGTTCTCGTAGTTGGCGACGGCCACCCCGCCCCGCTCCTCGACCAGGCCGACGGTGAGGTCGGCGTCGCGGCCCTGGCCCTCGCCGGTGACCGAGCCCCCGAGGTCGTTGACGACGACCTTGGCCCCCTGCCTGGCCAGCTCCAGG
>CAYQGF010000263.1:3431-5015 GCA_964416885.1 uncultured Iamiaceae bacterium | reverse complement strand
GACGATGGCGACCTTGCCGTCGAGCATGCCCATGGGTGACCTCCTGCGGGCCGTGCGCCGCGAGTCGAGTTTCTGACGAGTCGTCAGATCCTACGCCGCGCCCGCTCAGGGGCCGAACCGGTCAGGAGGCCGGGAAGGTGAAGCTGCCGCCCCAGTTGCCGTAGTCCTGGCTCGTGACGTCGTTGGCCTCACTGCCCGTGTAGCCGTCCTCGCCCGGGGCGATCTCGATCACGACCCGACCGCCCTCGACCGGGTTGATGATCCCCTGGTGCACGGCCGCGACGCAGACCGCCGAGTCGTCGGTGTAGGTGTCGGTGCCCCACACCGAGGCCGACAGGTCGCCGTCGGGCGGGCACAGGAAGGCGATGCGCCGTCCGTCCTGGCCTCGGTACGCGGCGGCGTCCCTGGCCCAGTCGACGTCGGGCGCCTCCTCGTCGGGGGCGCCGGCGCCCTCGTCGGGCTGCTGCCGGGTGTCGGGGGCGGTGGTGGCGGCCCCGCCCTCGACGGTGGTCGTCGTCCCGTCGGGATCGTCGGTCGACGCCGTGGCCTCGGTCGACCCCGCGCCCTCCGTGGTGGACGAGGAGCCCTCACCAGCCGTGGTCGAGGACGGCGCCGTCGTCGTGGTGGCATCCGCGTCGTCGTCACCACCCCCGCCACACGCCCCGAGCACCAGGAGCCCGGCGACGAGGAGGGATGCGGTCAAGCGGCGGGAGGTCGTGCCCATGACTGCATCCTCGCACCGACGGGACGGGCCACGGCGTCACCGTCACTAGGGTCCCCTCCTCGTGCTGGCCGCCACCCTCCTCGCGCTCGGGTCGGCGGTGATCCATGCCGCCTGGAACCTGCTGATCAAGACCAGCGACGACCGGGCCGTCGCGGCCTGGGGCCAGTTCACCGCCGCCAGCCTCCTCGGCCTGGTCGGGCTCGCCGTCGTGGGGCCGCCGGGTTGGGGGGCAGCCCCCTACCTGCTGGCCACGGCCCTGGTGCACATCGTCTACGTCGAAGCGCTCGCGGCCGCCTACGCCCACGGCGACTTCTCGCTGTCGTACCCCCTCGCCCGGGGCGGGGGTGCGGTGCTGGCCGCGCTGGGCAGCGCCCTGGTGCTCGGCGACCGCCTCCCGGCCCTGGGGTGGGTGGCGATCGCGGTCGCCGCCGGTGGGCTGGTGGGCCTGCGGGGCCCGGGGGTCCCCGAGGCCGACGACCTGGTCCTCGGTGACGACACCGGACCGAGGCCCGGCCCGGCCCGGCGCGCCGACCGCACCGCCACGCTCTTCGCCCTGGTGACGGCAGCCGCCATCGCCACCTACACCGTGATCGACTCCGCCGGCGCCCGCGCGGCTCCGGGCGGCGTCTCCTACGGGCTCGCTTCGGTGACGGCGGCCGGCATCGCCGTCGGGCTCGCCAACCTGGCCCGGCCGTCACGCCGGGCCCGGGTCGGCCTCCTCGTCGCCGGGTGGCGGCGCCACCTGGCCGGTGGGCTCGGCACCCTCGTCGCCTACACGATGGTCCTGGTCGCGGTCCGCTCGGCCCCGGTCGGCTACGTCACCATGCTCCGGGAGTCGTCGGTGGTGATCGGCGCCCTCG
>CAYQGF010000263.1:0-3421 GCA_964416885.1 uncultured Iamiaceae bacterium | reverse complement strand
GCCGATCACCACCGACGACTCCCGGAGCATGGTGATCGGCGCCCTCGTCGGCTGGCTGGTGCTCCGGGAGGGCATGGGGCGCCAGCGGTTGGTCGCCTCGGGCGTGATCCTCGCCGGCCTGGTCCTGCTCGTCGTCGCCGGCTGACGCGACGCACCGGGGTCGGACACCGGTGCGTCGGCCCGGTCAGGCGCCGTACTGCTTGCGGAGCTCGTGCTTGGGGATCTTGCCGCTGGCGTTGCGGGGGATGGCGTCGACCACCTCGAGCCGCTCGGGCAGGGCCTGGGTGCGCAGCCCCTTGTCCTTCAGGTGGGCGACCATCTCGTCGAAGGTCAGGGCCTCGCCCCCCTCCGGCCCGGCGACGACGGCGCACACCATCTCGCCCCGCTCCTCGTCGGGCAGGCCGATCACGGCGACGTCGGCGACCTTGGGGTGCTCGTAGAGCAGGTTCTCGACCTCGGCGGCCGACACGTTCTCGCCCTTCCGGATGATGACGTCCTTGACCCGACCGGTGATGCGGACGTAGCCGTCGGCGTCGATCACGCCCAGGTCACCGGTGCGGAACCAGCCCTCGTCGTCGAAGGCGTCGGCGTTGAGGGCCTCGTCGAGGTAGCCCCGCATCATCTGGGGCGCCTTGGCCCGCAGCTCGCCCTCGACACCGGCCGGGGTGACGTTCCCCTCGAAGTCGACGGTGCGGAGCAGCACGCCCGGCATGGCCCGGCCCTCGGTGGTGGCCAGCTTGTCGTCGGGGTCGAGGGCCGAGGCCATGGTGAGGATCGGCGCCTCGGTGAGCCCCCAGCCGGAGGTGATGCCGAGCCCACCCAGCTCGTCCTTGACCTCGGTGTGGAGGGCCGGCGGCTTGGGCGCACCGCCACCGGGGCAGAGGCGCAGGCTGGGGAAGAGCGGGACGTCGGGGGTGGCCCGCTGGGCGGCCAGGTAGGCCATGTGGAAGAAGGTCGCCGAGCCGGCCAGGGTGACGTCGGCCTTGGACGCCATCTCGGGCGTGGCCTTGGGGTCGAAGGCCTCGGTGATGACGTTCTCCAGCCCGTACATCAGGCTCGACGCCAGCCAGATCGGCCCGGCGATGTGGGTGACCGGGAAGGCCATCAGGTTGCGGTCGCCCTCCCGGCACAGCATCCGGTCGCACATGCCCCGGGCGGTGACGATGAGGTCGCCGTCGGTGTGGCGGGCGCCCTTGGGGTCGGCGGTGGTGCCGGAGGTGTAGAAGAGCCAGGTCACCTCCTCGTCGGCGCGGGTGGCGGGGGGCTCGGGCGCCGGGGGCAGGAGGTGGGGGTCGCCGTCGGGCAGGGCCGCCGAGGTCACCAGGACCTGGGGCGGGTTGGGGTCGTCGGCCCCGATGCGCTCGGCCATGGCGGTGTAGTCGAAGCCCCGCCACTCCCCCGGGACGATCAGCATCTTGGCGCCGGCCTGGCGGGTGACGAAGCCGACCTCGCGGTCGCGGTAGATCGGGATGATCGGGTTCTGCACCGCGCCGAGCCGGCACAGCGCACCCATCAGGACGAGCGAGCCGTGCCAGGTCGGCAGCACCCACGACACCACGTCGCCGGCGCCGATGCCCTCCTCGACCAGGCCCGCGGCCACCTGCTCGGCCGACTCCTTGTAGGCCCCGAAGGTGACGGTCTGGCCGGACTCGTCCATCGTCATCACCCGGTCGGGCGAGGCCTCCGCCCGCGCCTCGACCAGCTCCCACAGGTTGCGTCCCTCGAGCATCGGTCCTCCGTGCGTGATGACCCGGCACGCGCTCTGCGCCCCGATCTGACGGGTCGTCAGGTTAGAGGGTGCGGCACCACGACGACATCGACCGGCCTACCGTGGGGTCGTGGCGGGGCCTCGGCTGATCGTGTTCGCCGGGGTGCCGGGGGTCGGGAAGTCAGCGGTGGCCGACGGGGTGGCCCGGACGCTCGGCCTGCCCATCCTGTCGGTCGACCCGATCGAGGAGGGCATGGCGGCCGCCGGCATCCCGGCGTCGTTCGAGCGAGGGCTGGCCGCCTACCTGGTCGCAGCCCGCAGCGCCCGGCACATCCTCGAGCTGGGGCAGGGCGTGATCGTCGAGGCCGCCAACGCCGAGCCCGAGGGCCGGGCCGTCTGGCACGACCTCTCGGCCCGCACCGGGGTGCCGGTCGAGTGGGCCCACATCACCTGCTCGGACCCGGCGCTCCACCGGGCCCGGTTGGAGGGTCGGACGCCCGGCTACCCCGGCGTCGACGAGCCGACCTGGGCCGCGGTCGACGCCCGGGCCTCCGGCTTCGACGGGTGGGCCGGCGACCACATCGTCGTCGACACGGTCGAACCGCTGCCCGACGTCATCGCCCAGGTCGTCGCCGCTCTCCGCTGAGCGGCCGCGGCCTGCCGTCAGGGTGCATCGAGACGGGCGAGGAGGTCGACCGCAGCCCGGGCGTACTCGTCGATCCAGCGGTCGTGGATGCGCTTGATCGGCAGGGGGGCGAGGGCCAGGTGCCGCTCCCGGCCGACCTTGCGCCCGGTCACCAGGTCGGCCCGCTCCAGGACCCGGAGGTGTTGGAGCACGGTCGTCCGGTCGAGGTCGGGGAACCGGGCGCAGAGGTCACCGGTCGTGCACGACGCCTCCTTGAGGACATCGAGCATCCGCCGGCGGGTCGCCGAGGCCAGCGCCTTGAAGACCCGGTCGTCGTCCTCCGCCCCCTCCTTGCCGACATCCCGCGACATGTTGTAAGAATATCACATGATAGATCCGGCCGAAGGACTCCAGGAGCTGCGCTTCACCGTGTCGGGCCACGTCGCTCGACCCTGCGCCGAGGTCTACGAAGCCATCGCCGACCCCGAGCAGCTCTCCCGCTACTTCACGACCGGCGGGGCGAAGGGCCGGCTCGAGGCCGGCGCCGTCGCCACCTGGGACTTCCACGACTTCCCGGGCGCCTTCCCCGTCACCGTGGTGGAGGCCACGCCACCGCGGCGGATCGTCATCCGCTGGGACGCCGAGGACGCGGTCGGCGACAGCGGCCAGACGACCACGACCTTCGAGCTGGAGCCGGTCGACGACGACACCCGCACCCTCGTCACCATCACCGAGGCGTCGTGGCGACCCACGGCGA
Source organism: uncultured Iamiaceae bacterium (assembly GCA_964416885.1). Taxonomy (GTDB): domain Bacteria; phylum Actinomycetota; class Acidimicrobiia; order Acidimicrobiales; family Iamiaceae; genus Iamia. Next base: position 331 of record CAYQGF010000263.1, on the reverse strand, counting down.
CCGGCGCCGACCGGGCGTTCGGGAACTGCCAGGGCTGGACCGGCATGCTCGCCGCCCTGAAGGTCTGGCTGGAGCACGGCATCAACCTGCGCGACGGCTTCTACGCCTGAGCCCGGCGCCCCGATCACGTACGCGACGTGCCAGGCACGTCGCGTACGTGGTCGGGCCTACAGGACGGCGACGGGGGCGACGGGGGCGCTGGTGGCGCCGACGATGGGCTCGGGCGCGGCGAGGAGCAGGACGTCCCAGCGGCCCTCGTCGGCGCAGCGGGCGGCGAGCGCCTCCATGTCCCAGTTCTGGCCCTGGAGGACGCCCATGTCCCGGACCTGGA
>CAYQGF010000262.1:0-5791 GCA_964416885.1 uncultured Iamiaceae bacterium | reverse complement strand
GATCGATGTCGACGGGTCCTCCGTCACCGGCATCGACATCGCGGTGACCGCACTGCCCTAACGGGCACACGCGTTTCACTTCCTGGGACGACCGTCCCGGGCCTGGTCTCCGGACCAGGCTCGGGGCGGTCGCTCCGCGTTTTGGCCCAAGGCTTGCCCCGGCCGGGATGACGTCGTAGCGTCTCGGGCGCCTGGCCCCTGGGGGGGAGGGTTTCACGTCGTCCTTTGGGTGGGGCGGGCTGGTCCTCTCGGTGTGGTGAGGCATCCATCGGATGTCTGGGAGGACATGATGCAGACTCGACGTGTGCAGCCGCTGGCTGCGCTGCTGGCCCTGGTGGGGTTGGTGGCGACGTTCTTCGCCCTGCCGGCGGCGCCGGCGGCGGCTGATGACCCGGTGGCGGTGCCGGTGCTCCAGTACGAGCAGGACTTCAGTGTCGACGCGACCGATTGGTCGGCGGCGGCGCACGATGCCGGGACCGGGACGGCGACGGTGTCGGGTGGCAGCTACTCGTACTTCGGGGGGCTGGCCAGCCAGTCGGAGTACCGGCAGGGCTCGTTCGAGCACGGCATGGTGACGGAGCTGGATGTCTACCTGGACCCGGCGGCCATGTCGGTCGGCCAGGGCTTCGACCTCACGGTCGCGGTGACCCGGAAGGGTGACCTCGCCACGCCGGGGCGGGACTTCATCTTCCACGTGGGCAAGGTGTCGGGGACCGATCCGCGTCTGCCCGGTGACGACGATGCGGTGTTGGTCAACGGGTCGAACAACACCGATGGCAATGTGAACCCGTACAAGCTGTTCAACGAGAACGGCGGGAACTACTCGGTCATCGACGAGGCCGGTTGGTACACGTTCCAGCACTCGTTCCGCATCGACGACGGTGCGTTGGCGGGTGACCTGAACGTCCTCGATGCCGAGGGTGAGGTCGTGTTCACGGCCACTCGGCGGAACCCGGCCGACGTGGCGGCGAACGTGGGTGGTGTCCGCTACCAGTGGTTCACGTTCGCGACCGGGTCGTTCCCGATCGACAACCAGCGTCTCTTCCACAACGAGGTGGCTCCGTTGGCGTCGTCGTCATCGGTGGTGTCGGTGTCGGGTGGTCCGTTCGAGGTGAAGGACTTTGCGGCGGTGTCGGTGGAGGTTTCTGCTGATGATGTGACGCCGTCGGGTGATGTGGTGTTCGCGGTGGGGGGTGTTGATGTTGCGACTGTCGCGTTGGATGGTGCTGGTCGGGCGTCGGCGTTGGTGCAGTTGGGTGACGCGGGTGATGTGAGCGTGTCGGCGACCTATCTGGGTTCTGATGGGTTGGCGGGGTCGTCGGATGCTGTGGTGGTCGAGGTTGCTGAGGCGCCTGAGGGTGCTGCGGTGACGGGTTCGATCACGGTTGGTGGGGTTGAGGGGACGGCGCCGTCGGGGACGGTGTTCACGGGTTCGTATGAGCCGTCGACTGGTGAGCTGGTTGGTGGGTTCTGGTATCCGGGGACGGTGGTGACTGGTTCGGTGTCGGGTGTCCCGGTGTCGGTGGCGTTGAAGGTTGCTGCGGTTGCTGATGGTGCGGGGGCGGTTGCTCCGGACGGGTCGGCGTCGGTGGCGGGGACGCAGGTTGCGTTCGAGATCGTTGGTGTTGGTCTGGCTGGTGGTGCGTTGGTGCCGGTGTCGGACTGCACCTATGGGCCGGTCGAGCTGGCGTTGGCGGGTCAGGTCGAGGACGACGGGTCCTTGACGCTGGCTGATGATGCCTTCGTGATCGAGCCGATCGACTCGGGGGCGTGTGACGGGTCGGCGGGGTTGTTCAACAGCGTGCTGACCGGTGGGTCCTTGAGCCTCAACATCGCCGGCGACTTCACGCCGCCGTTGGCGTCGTCGTCATCGGTGGTGTCGGTGTCGGGTGGTCCGTTCGAGGTGAAGGACTTTGCGGCGGTGTCGGTGGAGGTTTCTGCTGATGATGTGACGCCGTCGGGTGATGTGGTGTTCGCGGTGGGGGGTGTTGATGTTGCGACTGTCGCGTTGGATGGTGCTGGTCGGGCGTCGGCGTTGGTGCAGTTGGGTGACGCGGGTGATGTGAGCGTGTCGGCGACCTATCTGGGTTCTGATGGGTTGGCGGGGTCGTCGGATGCTGTGGTGGTCGAGGTTGCTGAGGCGCCTGAGGGTGCTGCGGTGACGGGTTCGATCACGGTTGGTGGGGTTGAGGGGACGGCGCCGTCGGGGACGGTGTTCACGGGTTCGTATGAGCCGTCGACTGGTGAGCTGGTTGGTGGGTTCTGGTATCCGGGGACGGTGGTGACTGGTTCGGTGTCGGGTGTCCCGGTGTCGGTGGCGTTGAAGGTTGCTGCGGTTGCTGATGGTGCGGGGGCGGTTGCTCCGGACGGGTCGGCGTCGGTGGCGGGGACGCAGGTTGCGTTCGAGATCGTTGGTGTTGGTCTGGCTGGTGGTGCGTTGGTGCCGGTGTCGGACTGCACCTATGGGCCGGTCGAGCTGGCGTTGGCGGGTCAGGTCGAGGACGACGGGTCCTTGACGCTGGCTGATGATGCCTTCGTGATCGAGCCGATCGACTCGGGGGCGTGTGACGGGTCGGCGGGGTTGTTCAACAGCGTGCTGACCGGTGGGTCCTTGAGCCTCAACATCGCCGGCGACTTCACGCCGCCGCCCCCCGGTGCCGGTGCCTTCGGTGGCACCGTGACGGCGGACGGTGAGCCGCTGGCCGGGGCGCGGCTGCGGTTCTACGCCGAGGACTCGTCGGTGCTGTTGGGGCAGGCCTTCACCGGCCCTGACGGCACCTACCTCTTCGACGGCCTGGAGCCCGGCGGCTACAAGGTGCGGGTGACCGCCGACGGCTTCGTCGGTCAGTTCTGGAGCGGCCGGGTGTCCTTCGCGGGCGCCGACGTCGTCACGGTCATCGGCGGGCAGACGGCCACGGCCGACTTCGAGCTGGTGTCCGCCGGTCCCGGGGCGTTCGGGGGAGTGGTGAGGTCCGGCGGCAGCCCGGTGGAGGGCGCCCGCCTGCGCTTCTACACCCAGGACTCGTCGGTGCTGTTGGGGCAGGCCTTCACCGGCCCCGACGGCACCTACCTCTTCGACGGCCTGGCGCAGGGCGGCTACAAGGTGCGGGTCACCGCCGCCGGCTACGTCGGTCAGTTCTGGAACGGCAAGGCCAACTTCGTCACCGCCAACGTGGTCAACGTCATCGGCGGTTCCACCGCCACGGCGAACTTCTCGCTGGCGCCGACGGGAGGCGCCGTCGCGGGAACGGTCACCGGCAACGGCCACGGGGTCCCGGGCGCGCTGGTGCGGCTGTACAACAGCAGCGCCCAGATCGTGAGCTCGACGGTGACCGCGGCCAACGGCAGCTACTCCTTCAACGTGGCCCCCGGCGCCTACCGGGTGCTGGTGATCGATTCCTCGGGTGACTGGGTGTCGCCCCGGTGGATCGGGGGTGGCGCGTTCTCGTCGGCCACGGTCTTGAACGTGGTGGCCGAGGGCTCGATCACCGGTGTCGACGTCGAGCTGGTCCCGACCGGGACCGCGGCCTCGGTCAGCGGTTCGGTCACCGAGGCCGGGGGCCCGGCTGCGGGCATGCGGGTCGTCCTCTACAACAGCGACGCGCAGATCGTGGCCACGGTGTTCAGCCAGCCGGACGGGTCCTTCAGCTTCGGGAACGTCCAGCCCGGCACGTACTTCGTCCGGGTGCGAGAGCTCAGCACCCACGCCGACGCCTGGTGGGACGGTCGGAGCAGCATCCGCTCTGCCACCCCGATCGATGTCGACACCAGCGTCACGGGGATCGACATCGTCGTGACGCCCCTGCCCTGACCCTGAGGGTCATCCTCCTCTGAGGACGACCGCCCCTGGCCCGGTCCCGACCGGGCCAGGGGCGGTCGGTCGCGTCAGGGCCTCGGTCGGCGGCCGGGCCTACGGCTCGAGCAGGCGGGTCGCCAGCGCCATGAGCGGCTCTCGCATGCCCGGCAGCCGATCTCCCTCGCCGGCGCCGACCGCCGTGGTGACGAGCGAGCTGACCGCGCCGGCGAGGACCGTGGCGGCGAACCGGCGGTCCGAGCCCGCACCGAGCGGTGTCGACCCGTCCGGGAGGATCGCGACGATGACGTCGATGAACTGGTCGAGGGACTCTCGTCGTTGGCGGATGGCCGCCGGGCCCGCCGCGTACACCTCGACGAGGAAGACGCGGGCCAGGACGGGGTTGTCGGCGAGCGTGTGCAGGTAGGCGTCGAGGACCCGGTCGAGCTTCTCGACGGGTGTGATGTCGTCGCGCCCGGCGGTCGAGGCGAGGGCCTCGACGATCACGGTCACGACGACGTCGGACGCCATCCGACACGCGGCCAGGAAGCAGTCGAGCTTGTCGTCGAAGAGTTGGTAGAAGGTGGTGCGCGACACGCCTGCGAGCTTGAGGATGTCGGCGACCGTGGTGGCCGCGTAGCCCTTGGCCGCGACCGCCTCGGCCGCGCCGGCCAGCAGGCGGTCGCGTTGTGAGCGTTCGACCTCCTCCCGGGGGAGGCCATGAGGCCCGCGGGGGAGCCGCCGCGTCGTCGCGGGGGCGGGGTCGACCATGCGCGGGAATGTACCGAACGCGCCTCCGCCCCTGCCATGCCGGCGTGCGACGGTTGACACATCCAGAGTTATAAACTTGTATGTTTCTAACTTCGATCAAGGACCCAAGGGGGACCTGTGCTCCAACCGAAAGCACCTTCCGTCGCGCCGCCTCGCGGCATCCGCTCGCTCCTCGTGGGGTTGCTGGCCGTGATGCTCGTCGGTGGCGTCACGGCGCGTGGCGCGGCCGCGGCCGAACCGCTCGCCATCGAGACCGGCCACGGGATCACCGTCCACGGCTTCTACCAAGTGGCGGGCGTCGAGCGGACATGGGTGGTCGACATCGCCACCGACAAGGTCCATGCCGGCGCGGTCAACGGCTTCCACCAGGTGTTCATCACCCTCCCGGCCGGCTACTTCGAGAACGAGGACCGCCACTACCCGGTCCTGTACCTCCTCCACGGTGGTGGCGGCGGCCGCTCCAGCGACTGGACCCTCGGGGCCGGGGACGCCGACCGGATCACCGCCCCCCACGAGCTGATCACCGTCATGCCCGACGGCGGCAAGGTCGGCTGGTACACCAACTGGGTCAACACGCCGGAGGGGGCGCAGGCCTGGCTGGACTTCCACCACGACCAGCTGATCCCGTGGATCGACGCCAACCTCCGCACGATCCCCCAGCGGGAGGGGCGCGCCGTCGCCGGGCTCTCGATGGGCGGCTACGGCGCCATCCGCTACGCCGCGGAGCGGCCCGACCTGTTCTCCTACGCCGCCAGCTTCTCGGGCGCGGTCAACATCGAGGACACCCGCGTGCAGTTGACCAACGCCCAGCAGTCCAGCTCGAACGGCTTCGGCACCAACGGCGCCTTCGGGGCCGTCGGCGGGGCCGACAGCGTCTGGGCCCAGAGCAACCCGGTCAACATGGTGAGCCGCCTGGCCACGGTGGACGTCGCGATCTACACCGGTTCCGGCATCAACTTCCTCGACCTGATCGAGACCGCGATGGCGGACAACGCCAAGCTGCTGCACGACCGCATGGTCGCCGCCGGCATCAGCCACTTCTACTGGAACTACGGGCGCAACCCGCAGCCCACCTCCCCCTACCGGTGCGACGGCGGCCACAACTTCAACTGCTGGAACTTCGCTCTGAACCACGCCATGCCCGCCATGATGAACGCCCTCATGGACCCCTACGAGGCTCCGCCTCCGGCTGGTCCGGGTGCGATTGCGGGTGTTGTGACTGCTGGT
>CAYQGF010000261.1:0-5795 GCA_964416885.1 uncultured Iamiaceae bacterium | reverse complement strand
CTCAACGAGCTGGCCGCCGAGCAGGATGCCGCGGCCCGGGGCGAGGTCCCGGGCGAGACCTTCACCGGGGCCGAGGCCATGGGCGCGCCGCCGGCGGTGCCCGAGCTGGTCAAGGCCCACCACGGCTCGCTGGCCCGGGAGCAGCGGCTGATCATCGAGGACGACCTCAAGGCCGGCCGGCTCAAGGGCCTGGTCGCCACCTCGTCGCTGGAGCTCGGCATCGACATGGGGGCGGTCGACCTGGTGGTGCAGGTCGAGTCGCCGGGGGCGGTCAGCCGGGGCCTCCAGCGCATCGGCCGGGCCGGTCACCAGGTCGGCGAGCCCAGCCGGGGCAAGGTCTTCCCCAAGCACCGGGCCGACCTGTTGGAGGCGGCCACCGTCGTCCCCCGCATGGAGGCCGGGCTGGTCGAGGCCACCCGCTACCCCCGCAACCCGGTCGACGTCCTGGCCCAGCAGGTCGTGGCCATGTGCGCCCTCGACGAGTGGGCGGTGGCCGACCTGGCCACGGTGGTGCGCCGGGCCGCGCCCTTCCACGACGTGAGCGACACGGTGCTCAACGAGGTGCTCGACCTCCTGTCGGGCCGCTACCCGTCCGAGGAGTTCGCCGAGCTGCGGCCTCGCATCGTGTGGGACCGGGCCCTCGGGGTCGTCCGGGGCCGTCGGGGGGCTCAGCGGCTGGCCGTCACCAGCGGCGGCACCATCCCCGACCGGGGCCTCTACGGCGTCTTCCTCCCCGACGGCACCCGGGTCGGCGAGCTGGACGAGGAGATGGTCTACGAGTCCCGGGTCGGCGAGACGTTCCTCCTGGGCGCCTCCACGTGGCGGATCGAGGACATCACGCCCGAGCGGGTCGTCGTCACCCCGGCGCCGGGCCTGCCCGGGAAGATGCCGTTCTGGCACGGCGACGGCCCCGGGCGCCCGCTCGAGCTGGGCCGGGCCGTGGGCGAGACGACACGCACGCTGCGCGACATGCCCAAGCCGGCGGCCATCGAGCGGCTCCAGGCCGAGCACCACCTCGACGAGCGGGCCGCCGCCAACCTGCTCGCCTACATCGACGACCAGGCCACCGAGGGGGCGGTGCCCGACGACCGCACCATCGTGGTCGAGCGGTTCCGCGACGAGATCGGCGACTGGCGGGTCTGCGTGCTGTCGCCGTTCGGGGCCCGGGTCCACGCCCCGTGGGCGATGGTGCTCCAGGCCCGGCTCACCGAGCGGTGGGGGGCGCCGGTCGAGATGATGTGGAGCGACGACGGCATCGTCCTGCGCCTGCCCGAGGCCTACGACGAGCTGCCCCTCGACGAGCTGCTGGTCGACCCCGACGACATCGACGACCTGCTGATCGCCCACCTGCCCACGACGGCCCTGTTCGCGTCCCGGTTCCGGGAGTGCGCGGCCCGGGCGCTGCTGCTGCCCCGCCGCCGGCCCGACCGCCGCACCCCGCTGTGGCAGCAGCGCCAGAAGGCGGCCGACCTGCTCACCGTGGCCGCCCGCCACCCCCGGTTCCCGATCCTCTACGAGACGACCCGGGAGATCCTCACCGACGTCTTCGACGTCCCGGCCCTGCGCGAGCTGTTGCGCGACCTGCGGGCCCGGCGGGTGCGGGTCGTCCCAGTCGACACCCCCAAGGCGTCACCGTTCGCCCAGTCGCTGCTGTTCGGCTGGATCGCCGTCTACATGTACGAGGGCGACGCCCCGCTGGCCGAGCGCCGGGCCGCGGCCCTGGCTCTCGACAAGGACCTGCTGGCCGAGCTGCTCGGCGCGGACGAGCTGCGCGACCTGCTCGACGCCGACGTCCTGGCCGAGGTCGAGGCCAGCCTCCAGCGCGTCGACGGGGTGGCCCCGGCCCGCGACCTCGACGAGCTCCACGACCTCCTCCGCACCCTCGGACCGTTGTCGTTGCCCGAGTTGGCCCTCCGCTCCGACCCCATCGGTTCTGGGAGCAGAAGTGGTCGCTCCGACGACCACATCAGCTCCCAGTACGAGGCGGTGGAGGGGTGGGTCGACCGGCTGGTGGGGGAGCGGCGGGCGATCCGGGTCGCGGTGGCGGGGGAGGAGCGGGTCGCCGCCGCCGAGGACGCGGCCCGGCTGCGCGACGCCCTGGGCTGTGCCGTGCCGATCGGGCTGCCGTCCGCCTACACCGACCCGGTCGACCGGCCGCTGCTCGACCTGGTGGCCCGCTACGCCCGCACCCACGGCCCGTTCCTCACCCGGGAGGTGGCGGCCCGCTACGGCGTCGACGAGTCCCGGGCCGCCGGTGCGCTCGGGGAGCTGGCCTCCGACGGTCGGGTCGTGGTGGGCGAGTTCCGGCCCGGCGGGGTCGAGCGGGAGTGGTGCGACGCCGAGGTCCTGCGTCGTGTCCGCCGGCGGTCGCTGGCCGCCCTGCGCCGCGAGGTCGAGCCGGTCGAGGCCGATGCCCTGGCCCGCTTCCTCCCCGGTTGGCAGGGCGTCAGGCTGCCCCGGCGCGGGGTCGACGGGCTGGCCGAGGTGCTCGCCGTGCTCCAGGGGGCGGCGATCCCGGCGTCGGTGCTGGAGGCCGACGTCCTGCCGGCCCGCATGGACCGCTACCAGCGCAGCGACCTCGATGCCTTGCTCGCCACCGGTGACGTGGTGTGGGTGGGCGCCGGTGCCATCGGTCAGTCCGACGGGCGGGTGCGGCTGGTGTTCCGCGACGAGCTGGGCCTGCTCGTCCCCGAGCCGGCGGCCGAGGCCCGGCCCGACGGTGCCGTCCACGACGCGATCCGGGAACACCTGGTGGCGCGGGGCGCCTCGTTCTGGCCCCAGATCCAGGAGGCGGTGGCCTCCGCCGGGCTGGAGTACGACGACCGCTCCCTCCTGGCCGCCCTGTGGGACCTGGTCTGGTCGGGGGAGGTCACCAACGACACCCTGGCTCCGCTGCGGGCCTTCGTCGGCAGCGGGTCGGGCAAGGGGCGCCGGGCCGCAGCGCCGACCCGAGCGGCCCGGCCCCGCCCCGGCCGGCTGGTCCGCCAGGGCCCGCCGGCGGCGGCCGGTCGCTGGTCGCTGGTCGCCCCGCTCCGCTCGCCCGAGCCGACGCCCAGCGAGGCGGCCCTGGCCCGGGCCCACCAGCTCCTGGAACGGCACGGGGTGCTCACCCGAGAGGCGGCGCTGGCCGAGGGGGTCGAGGGCGGCTTCGCCGGGGTGTACCCGGTGCTCAAGGCCATGGAGGAGAAGGGGGCGGTGCGGCGGGGCTACTTCGTGGCCGGCCTCGGCGCCGCCCAGTTCGCCCTCCCCGGTGCCGTCGACCGCCTCCGGGCCGAGCGCGACCCGGCCGAGGGGCGGGCCGAGGCTCCCCGTCGGCCCGTCGCTCCCGCCGATGCCGATGCCGATGCCAGCCGGCCCGGCCCCGCTGCGCCCCCCGACGACGGGGCCACCGAGGCCGTGCTCGACGGCGACCTGGCCCTGACCGAGGGCGCGGCCGGTGGTGACGACCTCCCGGAGGGCTGGCTGGCCGAGCCCGATCCCTACGACGGCGGGGGATGGGCCGCCGAGCCCGCTCGCGGCCTCGGGACCGGCTCCGACCTCGGCTCCGGGCCCGACGCCGGCCCCGGGTCTGACGCCGTCGTCGGGGGCGACGGTCCGCCGGTCGCTCCGCTGGTGCTGGCCGCCACCGACCCGGCCCAGCCCTACGGCGCGGCCCTGCCCTGGCCCGAGTCGTCGGGCCGCCCGGCCCGGGCCGCCGGGGCGCACGTGGTGCTGGTCGACGGGCGGCCGCTGGCCTACCTGGAGCGGGGGGGACGCAGCGTCAGCCTGTTCCCGGGGGCGGCTGGTCGGGTCGAGGGCGAGCCCGGCGACGACGACCGTCGCTGGGTCGACGCCCTGGTCGTCCTGGTCCGCAGCGGTCGCCGGCGGAGCGTCGAGGTGACCAAGGTCGACGGCCTCCCCGTCCGCGAGACCACCGCCGCCGACCTCCTGGCCGGGGCCGGCTTCCGTGACTCCTACCGGGGCCTCGTCCTCCGCGGCTGACGCCGGTCAGGTGAACTTGATGGCGGCCAGCAGCACGCCGGACCACGTCATCGTGAACCCGATGTTCCAGAGGATGATCCGGTTGCCCATGGCGTACATGTCGGTCCGCACGGCCTGGATCTCGGTCCGCACGGCCTGGACCTCGGCGTGGAGCATCGACTCGGTCACCAGTCGTTCGCCTTCCGTTGGGGGGAAGTGGCTCAACATGGCGCCGACGGCCTCCGGTCTCCGACCAGATGGGTGAGCCGGTGGTAGAGCACGGCTCGGTCTCGTTCGTTCAGCACGGGTGTGCTCCTGTCGACTCGCAGGGATTCGGCAGGGGAAGTGGCTCCACGTTACCGCGACATGCGGTGACGGAAACCGGCTACTCGTCGTCGGGGGCCCCGTCGCCCTCCCAGCGCTCGTCCTCGGCCTCCCACTCCTCGTTGCGAGCCTCGGTGGTCGCCTGCCAGTCCTCGGCCGCCTCCCGAGTCGGGTAGGGCCCGAGCACCTCGATGTCCCGGGGGCGCTCGTCGCTGGTCACGGCCCGCTTCGCGGTCAGGTCCCACCACCACTGCTCGGCCATGTCAGGTCTCTCCTTCGTCACGGATGCGGCCCAGACCCTGCCACGCGACGGCACCGACCCGCGCCGGGTGCGAGCATGGACCGGTGGGCACCCCCAGCACACCAGGCGCCGCGGGCGCCGCCACCTCCGACGAACCGATCTCCGACCTGGCCCGGCCCTTCGTCCTGGTCGCCGCCGTGGTGGCCGTCATGTGGGCCGCCGAGCTGGTCGACCTCCTGCCCGGCGTCCGCTTCGACCGATGGGGCATCAGGCCCCGCACCGTCCGGGGCCTGGTCGGCATCCCCTTGGCGCCGTTCCTCCACTCCGGGTTCCGCCACCTCTTCGCCAACACCATCCCGTTCCTGGTGATGGGGTGGGCCATCGCGGCCGGCGGGGTCGGTCGCTGGGTGCGGGTGACGGCGATCGTCACCGTCGTCAGCGGGGCGGGCGTGTGGCTCTTCGCCCGCTCCGGCACCGTCCACATCGGGGCGAGCGGAGTGGTCTTCGGCTATCTGACCTACCTGGTGGCCCGGGGGATCTTCGCCCGCCGGGTGCTGTGGTTGGCGGGCGGAGCGCTGGCGCTGTTCGTCTACGGCGGGATCCTGTTCGGCGTCGTCCCCCGGCCCGGGATCTCCTGGACCGGTCACCTCTTCGGTGCGGTTGGTGGGGTCGTGGCCGCCTGGTCGATGCACCGCCGGGCCCCCGAGCCGGGGGACGACGATCGCCTCTAGACGGTAGGAGGCGGCACCGACCGCCTCGCCGCCGACATCTCCTCGGCAGAGCCTCGGAGAGCAGGGCACTGTGCTCGCGGGTCGCCTCGCCTGGCGGCTCGGCTTCTAGGGTCCAGCCATGACGGACCTCACCGCTCTCGACGCCACCGCCCAGGCCGACCTCGTCCGCTCGGGGGAGGTCAGCCCCCGGGAGCTGGTCCAGGCCGCGGTCGACCGGGCCGAGGCCGTGAACGGCGACCTCAACGCCGTCATCCACCCCCGCTACGAGGATGCCCTGGCCGAGGCCGCCGGTGACCTGCCCGACGGCCCATTCCGGGGCGTGCCGTTCGTGCTCAAGGACCTCGACGGTGCCGCCGCGGGCCTGCCCCTCCACATGGGCACCAAGGTGCTCCGCGACGCCGGCTACGTCGCTCCGGCCGACGACGAGCTCACCGCCCGGTTCCGGGCCGCGGGCCTGGTCGTGATCGGCAAGACCAACACGCCCGAGCTGGGGCTGGTGCCGTCGACCGAGCCCGAGGCCTACGGCCCGACCCACAACC
>CAYQGF010000260.1:0-5805 GCA_964416885.1 uncultured Iamiaceae bacterium | reverse complement strand
CCGAGGGCGAGGTCGTCGTCACCGGCACCGCCATCGGCACGATCGAGAGCCTGGGCCGTCAGGTCCCGGTGACCAGCGCCTTCGTCGGCTTCCTGATGGGGATGCTGGCGCTGCCGGGCGAGCGGGTCCGGGCCGGCCAGCCCGTGGCGTGGCTCCACACGGTGGAGGCGGCGTGACCACCATCGACCTGGCGCCCCGGGGCGCGACGGTGGCGACCCGGCTGCCCGTGGCCTTCACCGGCTGGGGCGCGACGCTGCCGGGCCCGCCGGTCACCAACGACGACCTGGCCGAGGTGCTCGACACCAGCGACGAGTGGGTCGCGAGCCGCACCGGGATCCGTTCCCGGCACCGGGCCGGGCCGCGGGACACGACCGCCTCGCTGGCGGCCGCCGCGGGGGCGGCGGCGCTGCGGCGGGCCGGTCGGCGGGCCGACGAGGTCGACCTGCTGGTCGTCGCCACCACCACGCCCGACCGGACCTGCCCGGCCACCGCCGCCGACGTCGCCGGCCTCCTCGGGGCGCGGGCCGCGGCGTGTGATGTCGGCGCCGCCTGCGCCGGCTTCGTGGCCGCGCTCCACCTGGCCGCGCCGACCGTGGCGTGCGGGATGACCGGCGTCGCCCTGGTGATCGGGGCCGAGCGGATGACCAGCCTGGTCGACCCGACCGACCGCTCCACCGCCGTCCTGTTCGGCGACGGCGCCGCCGCCCTCGTCCTCGAATCTCGTTCTGGGAGCAGAAGTGGTCGCCAGGACGACCACATCCACTCCCAGAACGACACCGGGCCCGGTGTCGTGAGCTCGGTGCTGGACGGGAACGCTGCGCTGGTCCCCCACCTGGAGGTGCCGGCCGGCGAGCGGTGGCTGCGGATGGACGGCCAGGACGTCTTCCGGGCCGCGACCCGGGGGCTGACCGACTCCGCGGTCGAGGTCCTCCACCGGGCCGGGGCGACGGCCGACGACGTGGCCTGGTACGTCCCCCACCAGGCCAACCGGCGGATCATCGACGCCGTCGGCGCCCGGCTGGGCATCCCGACCGAGCGCACGGTGCTGACCGTCGGCCGGCACGGCAACACGTCGGCGGCGTCGATCCCCCTGGCCCTGGCCGAGGCCGCCGACGACGGGCGCATCCGAGCCGGCGACCTCGTCCTCCTCGGCGCGGTCGGGGCCGGGATGACGTGGGGCTCGCAGCTCCTGCGCTGGGGCGGGGCCTCGTGACCGGCGCCGACACGACCGACGCCCGCGTCGCCCTGGTCACCGGCGGGTCCGGGGCCATCGGGGCCGCCGCAGCCCGTGCCCTCGCGGCCGACGGACGGGCCGTCGCCGTCGGGTGGCGGAGCGGGGAGGTGGCGGCCAAGGAGGTCGCGACGACGATCGAGGCGGCGGGTGGCCGGGCGGTCGCCGTGCCCCTCGACGTCACCGACGTCGCCTCGGTCGAGGCCGCCGTCGCCACGGTGACCGAGGCCCTCGGCCCCCCGACCGTCGTGGTCGCCAGCGCCGGCATCACCGACGACGGCCTGTTCGTCCGGCTCACCCCCGAGCGCTGGCGGGCCGTGATCGACGCCGACCTCGACGGCGCCTACCGCACCCTGCGGGCCACCGTGCCGGGGATGATGCGGGCCCGGTTCGGACGGATCGTCACCGTCTCGTCCGTCACCGCCTACGCCGGGGCCGCCGGGCAGGCCAGCTACGCCGCGGCCAAGGCCGGGCTGATCGGCCTCACCCGCGCCCTGGCCCGGGAGCTGGCGCCGCGGCACGTCACCGCCAACGTCGTCGCTCCCGGCCCGGTCGCCTCGGCCATGACCGACGCTCTGGCCGACGCCCGCCGGGCCGAGCTCACCGCGGCGGTCCCCCTCGGCCGCATGGCGACCCCCGACGAGGTCGCCGCCGCCATCGCCTTCCTGGCCTCCGACGCCGCCTCCTACGTCACCGGGGCCGTGCTCCCCGTCGACGGCGGCCTCGCCATGGGCCACTGACACCACCCCCACCCCAAGGAGATCCTGTGGACCGAGACACCGTCCTCACCGCCGTCATCGACACCGCCGTCGAGTTGCTCAAGCTGGAGCCGGGCCGCGTCACCGAGGCCTCGACCTGGGCCGAGGACCTGGAGGCCGACAGCCTCGACCTCACCGAGCTGGTGATGGCCCTGGAGGACCGCTTCGACATCGAGGTGCCCGAGGACCAGCTCGAGGACGTCAAGACCGTCGGCGACGCCGCCGACGCCGTGCTGGCTGCGGTCGGCACGCCGGCGTGACCGCGCCCCCGACGGCGCGGCGGCGGGTCGCCGTCACCGGGACGGGCGTGGTGACGCCGGCCGGCACCGACCTGGCCACCACCATGGCCCGGGTCGTGGCGGCCAAGGCCACCGCCGCGCCGATCACCCGCTTCGACGCCACCAACCTGCCCGTCGGGTTCGCCTGCGAGGTGCCGGACCTCGACGTCGAGGGCCGGATCGGCGCCCGGGAGGCCCGGCGGATCGACCGCAGCGGCCACCTCGCCCTGATCGCCGCCGCCGACGCCCTGGCCGACGCCGGGCTCACCGGCGCAGTGGCCGACGGGCTCGACGCCGGGCGGGTCGCCGTGGTCGCCGGCTCCGGCGTCGGTGGCCTGACCACGCTGGAGGACCAGGTGCGCCTCCACGCCGAGCGGGGGCCGGAGAAGGGGCCGCGCCGGGTCAGCCCCATGCTGGTCCCGATGATGATGGCCAACGGGCCCGCCGCCCTGGTCGCCATCGCCCACGGGTTCACCGGGCCGTGCCTGTGCGTCGCCACCGCCTGCGCCACCGGGGCCAACGCCATCGGCGAGGGCGCCCGCATGGTCCGGGACGGCACGGCCGACATGGTGGTCGCCGGGGCCACCGAGTGCGCCATCACCCCGACGGCGCTGGCCGCCTTCGCCAACATGGGCGCCCTCTCGACCCGCTCCGACGACCCGGCCACCGCCAGCCGGCCCTTCGACGTCGCCCGGGACGGCTTCGTCATGGGCGAGGGCGCCGGCTTCCTCGTGCTGGAGGACTGGGACCACGCCGTCGACCGGGGCGTCCGCATCCTCGGCGAGCTGGCCGGCTACGGGACGACCTGCGATGCCGGCCACATCACGGCGCCGTCGGAGGATGGGGCCGGCGCCGCCGCCGCCGTCGAGCGGGCGCTGGCCGACGCCGGGCTGGCCCCGGGCGACGTCCGCCACGTCAACGCCCACGGCACGTCGACCCCGCTCAACGATGCGGCCGAGGCCCGGGCGCTGGCCCGGGTCTTCGGCGCCGGAGCCGTGCCGGTGACCTCGACCAAGGGGGTCGTCGGCCACCTGATCGGGGCGGCCGGGGCGGTCGAGGCCGCGGTCGGGCTGGCGAGCGCGGCCGAGGGCGTCGTCCCGCCGGTGGCCGGCACCAGCGAGGTCGACCCCGACCTGCCGGTCGACGTGGTGGTCGGCTCGCCCCGCGCCGTCGAGGTCGGTCCGGTCCTGTCGACGTCGTTCGCCTTCGGCGGCCACAACGCCGCCCTCGTCCTCGTCCCCACCTGAACGCTCGACCCAGTGACCGCCCCCAACGCTCCCACCGCCGCGATCCCCCGCGCCCAGAACATCTTTCGGTCCGGGACGATCGCGCTGGCGCGACGGGGACGGACAAGAAGGGTGGACGCCGGGTTCTTGTCCGTGAGCGTCGCGTGGCCGCGACGGAGACGGACGAGAACGGCCCCGGGACGCACGACGTGACCGACCTGGTCGAGGCGGCGGAGCGGGTTGCCACGGGGCTGGTGGACCGGCCGCCGTCGACCGCGCCGTCGCACCCCGACCGGCCCACACCCACGACCGAGCCGACCCATACCCTCCCCGACCCCGCGCTCGACGGACCGACGCTCGGACCGGCGACGGCGGTCGGCGCCGACCGGCCCGGCCGAGCGTCGGGGGGGCTGGTCGAGGTCGACGGGCGGACCGTGGCCTGGTTCGAGGTCGGCGGCCCAGGACGCGCCCGGGACGCGGTGGCCGAGGCCGAGGTGGTCGAACGCACGCTGCTCCTCGGGGCCGAGGTCGGCGTGCCCGTCCTCGGCGTGGTGGAGTCGCTCGCCCTCGACCCCGCCGACCTCGCCGGCCTGGTCGCCTGGGGCCGGGTCGCCCACGCCGCCACCCGGGCGTCCGGGGCGGTCCCGCTCCTGCTGGCCGTCGTCGGCCCCGTCCACGGTGGGCTGACCACCGTGCTGGGGCTGGCCGACCACGTCGTCCTGGCCCGGAGCGTCACCGCCTACGTCAACGGCCCGGCCGCGGTCCGAGCCATGACCGCGGTCGACATCGGGCCCGACGCCCTCGGCGGCCCCACCGTCCACGCCCGGGACACCGGCCTGGCCTCGCTCGTGGCCGACGACCGGGACGACGCCGTCGCCGCCCTGGCCGACCTGCTCGGCTACCACCCGTCGGCCTGGGACACACCCCTCCCGCCACTCTCGACCGTCGACCCGCCCGGCCGCCCCAGCCACCGGGCCGCCCGCACGGTCCCCACCGACCCCCGGGCGTCCTACGACGTGCGCGACGTCCTCGCCGACGTGGCCGATGCCGGGAGCGTGCTGGAGGTCCGGGCCGACCACGCCCCCAACGTCGTCACCGCCTACGCCCGCCTCGGCGGCCGGGCCGTCGCCGTCGTCGCCAACCAGCCCCGCATCCGGGCCGGCACCCTCGACATCGCCGCCAGCTCCAAGGCGGCCCGTCACGTCCAGGCCGCCGACGCCGCCGGCATCCCGCTCCTGACCCTGGTCGACACCCCCGGCTTCGAGCCCGGCCGGGACCTGGAGTGGCGGGGGATGATCCGCCACGGCGCCGAGCTGGTCCACGCCTACTGCGCCGCCACCGTCCCCCGGGTGTGCGTCGTGCTGCGGAAGTCCTACGGCGGCGCCTACATCGTGATGGACTCCCGCGACATCGGCAGCGACCTGGTCCTGGCCTGGCCCACCGCCGAGATCGCGGTGATGGGGGCGCCCGGCGCCGTCGCCATCCTCCACCGGCGGGAGATCGCCGCCGCGCCCGACCCCGATGCCGAGCGCGCCCGGCTGGAGGCGGACTACACGGCCCGGTTCTGCACCCCGGCGGTGGCGGCCGAGCGCGGCTACGTCGACCAGGTGATCGACCCGGTCGACACCCGTGCCCACCTCATCGCGGCCTTCGCCCGCCTGGCCGGCAAGCGCCCCCACCCCGTCGCCCGCCGCCACTCCACCATTCCCTGCTAGTCAAAGGACCTCATGCTCCTCGCCGACCGGACCGTGCTCGTCACGGGCGTCCTCACCCCCTCGTCGATCGCCTTCTCCTGCGCCCGCTCGGCTCAGGAGCAGGGCGCGGAGGTCGTCCTGACGTCGTTCGGGCGGGCGCTCAGCGTCACCGAACGGGCGGCCAAGCGGCTGCCGACTCCGGTCGACGTGCTGGAGCTCGACGTCACCGATGCCGACCACCTCGACCGGCTGGCCACCACCCTCGGCGACCGGTGGGACCGCCTCGACGGGCTGGTCCACGCCATCGGGTTCGCCCCCGAGGCCTGCCTGGGCCACGACGACGGCCTCCTCGGCGCATCGTGGGACGACGTCGCCACCGCCCTCCACGTGTCGACCTACTCCTTCGCCTCGCTGGCCCGGGCGGTGCGGCCGCTGCTGGGGTCGGGCAGCAGCGTGGTGGGGCTCGACTTCGACGCCTCGGTGGCGTGGCCGGCCTACGACTGGATGGGCGTGGCCAAGGCCGGGCTGGAGTCGGCGTCCCGGTACCTGGCCCGCGACCTCGGCCCCGACGGCGTCCGGGTCAACCTGGTGGCCGCCGGGCCGTTGCGCACCGTCGCC
>CAYQGF010000259.1:0-5814 GCA_964416885.1 uncultured Iamiaceae bacterium | reverse complement strand
GTCGAGCGGGAGCTGTGGGCCGAGGGCCACGAGGTCGTGGTCGGCATCGACGAGGTCGGCCGGGGCGCCTGGGCCGGCCCGCTCACCATCGGCGCCGCCGTCCTGCCCTCGGACCGGCGGGTCAACGGCGTCCGCGACTCCAAGGCCCTCACCGAGCCGGAGCGGGAGCGGCTCTACGGGAAGGTCGCCGACTGGTGCACCGCCTGGGCGGTCGGCCACGCCAGCGCCGAGGAGTGCGACCGGCTCGGCATGTCGGAGGCCCAACGCCTCGCCGCCCGCCGCGCCATCGCCGGGCTCGGGGTGACCCCGACGGCGGTGCTGCTCGACGGCAAGTGGGACTTCGTGGGGGCGGGCACCACCCGCCTCATCGTCAAGGGCGACGCCAAGTGCCTGTCGATCTCGGCCGCCTCGGTGCTGGCCAAGGTCACCCGGGACCGGATCATGCGCGGCCTGGCCGACGACCATCCGGGCTTCGAGTTCGACGCCAACAAGGGCTACCCGTGCCCTCGCCACAAGATGGCGCTCCGGGGCTACGGGCCCACTGCGATCCACCGGATGAGCTGGGCCTTCGTCGACGACCTGGCGTGGACGACCCAGGCCCGGCTGGTCGCCCAGGCCCGAGCGGCGGCCCGGGCCGGCGTCGACCCCAACCAGACGTCGCTCTTCGACGCCTGATCGACGCGCACTTGGTGTCTGACACCAAGTGCGCGTCTAGTCCCAGCCGGGCGGGGTGTGGGCGGCGTCGGGGCGGGAGCCGGGCGGCCGGCGCCCGGACCGACGGGCCTCGCGGTCGTGCCGGCCCGACGGTGCGGAGACCGGCGCCGGGCCCGGCTCCGGTGTCGCCCCGAGCGGGGGCGGGGGGACGGGCTGATGGCCCGGCGGCATCCAGGGCTGCACCGGGGGGACCGGCTGCCCCACGACGCGTCGTCGTCGGGACCGGACGACCAGCAGGATCGTCACGCCCACCACGACGAGGAGGACGACCCCGACGACGACCACCCCGACGATGCTGCCGACGACGAGCCGGGTGAGGTCGCTCTCCAGGGCGGTGCCATCGAGGCCCTCGGGCCGGTCCCCGAACGTGTCCTGGAGCTCGGCGTGGGACCAGCGCCGACCCTCGCCGTCGATGGTGGTGCGCACGGCGTCGAACCGGCGGGGGAACGTGGTCCACACGACCTCGGCCGCCGCCTCCTGGCCCTCCTCGGTCGAGGACCCCCGCGGGGCGTCGGCGTTGACGACGAGGACCCCGAGGTCCCGTTGGTCGACGGTGACCCGGACGTGACGGAAGCCGTCGTCCTCCAGCCGGTCGGTGAGGTCGGCGATCGTCTGGACGGTGGCGCACCCGGCGACGAGGAGCACCGCGACCAGGCCCAGCACCAGAGCGACCGGCCGGCGAGAGGGGCGGGAGGACGGGGCGGGGGAGGGGGGCGGAGCGGTGGTGGCCAAGGCGTCGGTGGCCTCGCCCGGGATGGGCGGGACGAGCCGGAGCCTACGGGTCGGACGGGGTCGCCGACGATGCGGTGGGCGTTCCGGGCGGGCCCTACCATCGGGCGATGGCGCTGTCCCCCCGGACCCGGAGCTTCGCCTTCCTCCTGTGCGGTTGGACGCTCTTCACCTGGACCACGCGGGTGCCGCTGTTGCTGCGGGACCACGCCCTGTCGGCGAGCGGGAAGGCCGTGGCGCTGCTGCCGGTCCTGGTTTTCGTCATCGGCGCGGCCACCACCGCCACCGCGGTGGCGCGCCGGCTCGACAGCGCCGGCCAGGCCGTCCTCGCCCTCGCTGCCTGGTCGATCGTCTACTGGCCGGTGCGGCTGGCCTTCGTCCTCACCAACGACCACAAGCTCGGCTTCTACGTCGTCCACGCCCTGCTCGGCGTCATCGCCGTCGGCCTGTCGGTGCTGGCCGCCCGCGGTGCCCTGGCCGACGGCACCACCCCCACTCGGTGCCGCCCCCGGCCCCGCTCGCTCGCGTAGCCCGGCTCGGGCACCAGGGCCTCGGCACACAATGGGGTCTGACCCCGTTGTGTGCCGCTACGCACCCAGCTCGTCGGCCAGTTGGGCGAGGAAGGGGCCGACGTCGGTGACGATGCCGTGGGCCTGGTGGCTGCCCCGGTCGCTGAGCTTGGTGACGACGGCCGGGTTGATGTCGATGCAGTAGGTGGCGACCGAGGCGGGGAGGACGTTGCCGGTGGCGATGGCGTGGAGGGTCGACGCCAGCATCAGGGCCACGCCGACCCCGGCGACCTCGTCCCGCATCCGGTCGGCGCAGGCCACCACGTCGGTCATGACGTCGGGCAGCGGACCGTCGTCACGGACCGACCCGCCCAGCACGACCGGCACCCCGGCGGTGAGGCAGGCGTGCATCACCCCGTCGGTGACGTAGCCGGCGTCGACGGCAGCGGCGATCGACCCGTGCCGGCGGACCTCGTTGATCACCCGCAGGTGGTTGCTGTGGCCGCCCTCGACCCCGTGCCCGGACGTGACGTTCACCCCGAGCGACGTGCCCATCACGTTCGACTCGATGTCGTGGGTGGCGAAGCCGTTGCCGGCGAAGAGCCTCTGCACCCAGCCGGCCCGGACCAGGCGGGCGAGGGCCGGCCCGCCCCCGGTGTGGACCACGGCCGGCCCGCACACCGCCAGGACCGCCTCCCCATCGGCCCGGGCCCGGCGCAACCGGTCGGCCAGCGCCCGCAACTGGGTGGCCTTGGGCTTCTCGGTGGAGACGTCGGAGCCCATGAACTCGAAGCCGTCCCGGTCCCGGCCCCGGTCGGCGGCGACGACCCGCACCCCGGTCGCCCCGACGACCACGGCGTCGCCCGCCCGCAGCCGGTGGAGGGGGGTGGTGGTGACCGCGGCGTCCCGGACGACGAGGGTGCAGTCCATCTCGGCCCGGTCGGCGGTGACCCAGTGCCCGCTGAGGCGGACCTCGGTGACCAGGTTGGTGGTGGCGTAGAAGTCGGCCGGCGCCACACCGTCGGCCGGGGCCGCCGCGGTGACCGCCTCCCCGGCGTCGACCGGGTTGGCCCCTTGGACCTGGAGCTGCTCGGCCAGGGCGGCGAGGGTCGCCTCGTCGGGGGCGTCGACCTGGATCACGGCCCGGCTGGGGTCGGTGGGCGTGCGGCCGATGGCCACGTCGAGCAGCCGGTAGTCGCTCCCCGACTCGAGCACCAGGTCGAGCACCTTGGGGAGGATCAACGAGTCGACGATGTGGCCCTCGAGGACGAAGGTCTCGATGGCTCCCATTGGGGGAGTGTGCCCCGTCCGGAACTAGGTTGCCGGCTCATGGGTCAGCCGATCGTCGTCGTCGAGAAGCCGTCGCTCGCCAACCCGGGGATGGTGCGGTTCGAGACCAACCGGGCCCTCACCGGGACCGGCCACGAGCGCTATGTCGCCGGCACCGAGGTGCGGGGCGACCGTCCGCCCGACGAGCTGGCCCGCCGGCTCTTCGCCCGCGGCAACGTCGCCGCGGTCCACGTCAACAGCAGCGTGGTCACGGTGGACCTGGAGAAGGGGATGACCAGCGAGGGCCTCAAGGAGGTCATCGAGGGGCTGTACATCCACTACCCGCCGACCTCCGACGAGCCGGCCACGCCCGAGGCCGCCGAGGCCTGACGTCTTCTTCGAACCGGTGATCGGATTCCCCGCCAGGCCGGGGGATCCGATCACCGGTTCGGCGCGTCCGGGAGGCACTTGCGGCCCGTCCCTCGAATGACGAACATGTGTTCGTGAATGTGTCGGGAGCGGCCCCAGAGGCCCGGGAGGCGCGGGAGGTCCGGAGGGCCCTGGAGGTGCTGGGGCAGCGGGCCCGGCCCACCACGTTGGCCGCCGAGCGGGCGCTCCCGGTGCTGCCGGCCCTGGCCCCGCTGGTGCCCGGCGGCCGGCTGGCCCGGGGCTCGACCGTGGCCGTCGCCGGGGCCGGGGCCACGTCGCTGGCCCTGGGGCTGGTGGCGGCGGCGTCGAGCGCCGGGTCCTGGGCCGTGGTGGTCGGCCAGCCCGACCTGGGGCTGGCGGCGGTGGCCGAGGCCGGGGTCGAGCTGGGCCGGCTGGTCCTGGTCACGGCGCCGCCGGCCGAGCGGTGGGGCACGGTGGTGGCCGCCCTGGTCGAGACGGTCGAGCTGGTGCTGGTCCGGCCCACGGTGCGGGTCCGGGCCGCCGATGCCCGCCGCCTGGCCGCCCACCTGCGGGCTCGGGGCGGGGTGCTGGTCCGGCTGCCGGGGCCGGGGTGCTGGCCCGAGCCGGCCGACCTCACCCTGCGGGCCGCCGCGGCCGAGTGGCGGGGCGCGGTGCCGTCCGACCGGCGCGACGGGGCCGGCCGGCTGACCGCCCGTCGGGTCGTGGTCGAGGCCGTCGGCCGTCGCCAGGCCGCCCGGCCCCGTCGCGCCGAGCTCTGGCTCCCGGCCCCCTCCGACCCGTGCGACCCCCTTCTTGCGGCAGATAGCGAGCAAGACCGCTCACACCTGCCGCAGGAACGGGAGGTGTGGGCCGATGTCGGCTGAGCCCGCCGAGCGGGGGGAACGGGTGGTGGTGGCCCGGGTCCCGGACTGGCCGGTGGTGGCCGCCGGGCTCGGCCGGGACGAACTGGTGCTGGTCGTCCACGCCAACCGGGTGGTGGCGGCCTCGGCCGCGGCCCGGGCCGTCGGGGTCGAGGTCGGGCTGCGCCGTCGGGAGGCCCAGCGCCTCTGCCCGGACGGCCTCCTCGTCGCCGCCGATGTCGCCCGCGACGCCCGGGCCTTCGAGCCCCTCGTCGCCGCCCTCGAGGCCGTCACCCCCCGGGTCGAGGTCACCGAGCCGGGCACCGTCACCCTTGCCACCCATGGCCCGGCCCGTCTCCACGGCGGCGACGAGGCCCTCGGGGCCCGGGTCGCCGCGGTCCTCACGGCCACCCTCGGGGTGCCGCTGGTGCGGGTCGGGGTGGCGGACGGGGCGTTCGCGGCGGCCTGCGCGTCCCGGCCCAGTCCCCCGGAGCGTCCCCTCGGCCCCGGCGACCGCACCGAGCCCCCCGACGACGTCGACATCGCCCCGGCCGACCAGGTGGCCCCGGGCGCGGCGGTCCGGGTGGTCCCGGTCGGGGGCAGCGCCGCCTTCCTCGCCGACTGGCCCGTCGAGGCGGCCGCCGCCCACCTGGGCACCCCGGAGGCGGCCGACACCGCCGACGTCCTGGCCCGCCTCGGCCTTCGCACCCTGGCCGCCGTGGCCGCCCTGGCCGAGGCCGACGTGCTGGGCCGCTTCGGCGCCACCGGCGTCCTGCTCCACCGGCTGGCCCGGGGCCTCGACCCCCGCCCGCTCGACGCCCGGCGCCCCGCCCCCGAGCTGGCCGTCGCCGTCGAGCTGGACCCCCCGGTGGAGCGGGTCGACGCTCTCGCCTTCCGGGCCGTGGCCCTGGCCGAACAGCTCCACGCCCGCCTGGCCCACGACGGCCGGGCCTGCCTCCGCATCGGCATCGAGGTCGAGACCGAGCACGGCGAGCGCCGGCGTCGGTCGTGGCGGCACGAGGGTGGGCTGACGGCGGTCGCCGTGGCCGAACGGGCCCGCTGGCAGCTCGACGGCTGGCTCACCGGGCCGATCGCCGACCGTCCCACCGCCGGGATCACCCATCTCCTCCTCGACCCCGAGGAGGTCGTCGTGGCCCGGGGCCGCCAGCTCGGGTTCTGGGGTGGCGAGACCCGCATCGACGAGGGCGCGGCCCGCGCCCTGGCCCGGGTCGCCGCCCTGCTCGGCACCGATGCCGTCGTCGTCCCCGAGCTCGTCGGCGGTCGGGGCCCCGGCGACCGGGTCGCCACCGTCGCCGCCGCCGCCGTCGCCCTGGGCGGCGACC
>CAYQGF010000258.1:0-5851 GCA_964416885.1 uncultured Iamiaceae bacterium | reverse complement strand
GGGCCAGGCCCTCGACGATGGCGGTCTTGCCGACGCCGGGCTCGCCGATCAGCACCGGGTTGTTCTTGGTGCGCCGGCTGAGGACCTGGATGGTGCGGCGGATCTCCTCGTCACGCCCGATGACCGGGTCGAGCTTGCCCTGCCGGGCCGCCTCGGTGAGGTCGCGGCCGTACTGCTCGAGGGCCTGGTAGCTGGCCTCGGGGTTCTGGTTGGTGACGCGGTGGCTGCCCCGGATGTCGCGCAGGGCGGCGAGGAGGTCGTCACGGCCGACCTTCAGCCGGTCGGCGAGGGCCAGGAGGATGTGCTCGGTGGAGAGGTACTCGTCGGTGAGCTCGGCCCGGGCCGCGTCGGCGGTGTCCATGACCTGGGTCAGCTCGCGGCCCATGCGGACCTCGCTGCCGTAGGCCTTGGGCAGCTTGGCCAGCCGCTCCTGCGCCGCGTTGCGCAACGAGAGGGGCTGGAGGCCGACCTTCTCGATGATCGGGAGGACGACGCCCTCGGCCTGGCCGAGCAGGGCCAGGAGCAGATGGTCGGGGGTGACCTCGGGGTTGCTGGCGGCCCGGGCCGCCTCGGTGGCGGCGGTGAACGCCTCTTGGGTCTTCAGGGTCCAGCGGTTCGGGTCGAGCGCCATGACGCCAGGATACGACCCCCGTCCAGACTTGACACCCTCATTGTCAAGTTTTCTGTATCAGGTGGTGAAGTGACGGACACCCGGGTCGGCGTCGAGGTCGCGGAGGACCAGCCACCACGAGGCCAGGCCGTGGCGGCACCAGCCGTCGTAGGCCGCGACGCAGTCGTCGGGGCAACGGCTCAGCCCCTCGGCGACCCAGTCGGCGAGGGTCTCCTCGTCCGGCGGCGCCCATCCGCTGTTCCGCTCGAACCAGGCATGGGCGGCCCGCAGGGCGACGGCCTGGTCCGGTGTCGTCACCGGGCCAGGCTGCCACCTACGGTGCGGGCATGGCAGGTAGTGCTCTGGCCCGGGTGAAGGGCCTCTACGCGTCGGGGGCGCGGGGTGTCGGCCGGGTGCTGACCAGGGCCAGGGTCCTGGGCGAGGACCCGCCGCCCCGCGACCGGCGGTGGCGGCACTGGGCGTTCAGCCTGACCCGGGCCCACGACTCCCTCGCCATCGCCGAGCTCGACGTGCCGTGGTGGACCTACGACGCCATCGACCGGGTCGAGGCCTGGATCGCCGACCATGACGGCCCGGTCCGGGTCTTCGAGTGGGGTTCGGGGGCGAGCACCCTGTGGCTGGCCCGCCGGGTCGACGCCATCACCACCGTCGAGCACCACCGGGGCTTCGCCGAACACATCGCCCCGGCCCTGGCCGAGCACCCGAACATCACGTCCCTGGTGGTCGAGCCCACCGAGTCGGCCCACCCGACGGTGCCCTCGGCCAAGGAGGGCCACCAGGGCCTCGACTTCGCCGCCTACGTCGCCGCCATCGAGCAACCGGGCGGCGCAGACAGCACCGCCGGCGAGCGAGCGAGCGGCGCAGACAGCACCGCCGGCGGCCCGTTCGACCTGATCGTCATCGACGGCCGGGCCCGGGAGGCATGCCTGCGCGCCGCCCTCCCCCACCTGGCCGCCGACGGGATCATCGTCTTCGACAACACCCGCCGGAAGCGGTACCGCGAGGCCATGGCCGCGGCGCCGGTGCGCGTCGAGCGCACCACCGGGCTCACCCCCACGCTGCCGTACCCGGACGAGACCTCGATCTGCCGCCCGTCCTGACCGACCACGATCACCACAGGGGACCATGAACCGGATCCACTCCACCGCGGCCCGCCTCCTCGGCGCCGCCGTGCTCGCCGCCCTGCTGCTCGCCTGCTCGTCCGGCGACGACGCCGACGATGCCGGCGCCTCCACCACCGAGGCCACGAGCACCGTCCCGACCGGGGAGGGCACCGACGCACCGGACGCCGGACCGGCCACACCGGTGGTGACCCGGGAGGGCCGCTGGTTCGTCGACGACGAGGGGCGGGTCGTGCAGATCCGCGGCGTCAACGAGGTCTACAAGAGCGAGCCCTTCTACCCCGCGGCCGACGACTTCGGTCCCGACGACGTCGCCTTCCTGGCCGAGCACGGCTTCACGACGGTCCGCCTCGGCGTCGACATGCTCGGCCTCCAGCCCGCACCGGGCGAGGTGTCCGAGGAGTACCTCGACGGCATCGCCACCTCGGTCACCGACATCGTCGACGGCGGGCTCGACGTGGTGCTCGACTTCCACCAGGACGGCTTCTCGCCCAAGTACAACGGCAACGGCTGGCCCGACTGGCTGGCCATCGACGACGGCCTCGAGAACCCCGAGGACGCCGTGTTCCCCCTGTACTACATCCAGAACCCGGCGATGCAGCGGGCGTGGGAGAGCTTCTGGGACAACCGGGAGGGACCGGATGGCGAGGGCCTCCAGGACCTGTTCGCCCTCGGGGTCTCGGCCGTGGCCGAGCGCTTCGCCGACGAGCCCGCCGTCCTCGGCTACGAGCTGGTCAACGAACCGTTCCCCGGGGCCGACTGGGACCCGTGCGCCTCGACCGAGGGCTGCGCCGACCTGGAGCAGGAGCGCATCGTGCCCTTCGTGGAGGCGATGACCGACGTGATCCGGGCCGCCGGCGCCGAGCAGGCCGTCTGGGTCGAGCCGTTCGTCACCTTCAACTTCGGCCTGGGCCCGACCAGCCTGGCCGGGGCCGACACCGAGCAGCTCCTCGCCGTCCACTCCTATGCCCTCGACGTGGCCGGCGAGGACGGCGTGGTCGACTTCTCGGTCCAGGCCTCGGAGCGGGACGACAAGCCGGTGCTGGTCACCGAGTTCGGCGCGTCGGTCGACCCCGAGCTCCTCACCCGGCTCACCGACGGCTTCGACCGCGGGATGCTCTCGTGGATGTTCTGGGCCTACAACGAGAACATCATGAGCGACCGCGACGGCGATGCGTCGCTCGACCGGGTCAACGACCTCGACGGGTTCAAGGCCCTGGTGCGGCCCTACCCGCGGGCCCTCACCGGCGTGCCCGAGGGGTGGAGCTTCGACGCCGAGGCCCGCACCTTCGAGCTGACCTACGGCACGGCCGGCCCCGACGGCGAGGCCTATCCGGCCGACCTGGAGAGCGTCGTCTTCGTGCCCGAGCTGATCTACGACACCGGCTACGCGGTCGAGGTCAGCGGCGGCACCGTCACCTCCGACCCGTGCGCCCAGGACCTGACGATCCTCACCGACGACGACGCGGAGGCGGTCACCGTCACCGTCACCCCCAGCGCCGACGCCTGCTGACGCCCCGGCGCGCCGGTGGTAGAACCGCGGCACCGGACCGAAGGGGGCCCCATGGGCGCGACGGAACGCACGACGAGGCCGCGACGCCGGGCTTCCGGCCTCCTCGGGGCGCTGGTCCTCGCCGGGGCCGGCGTCGTCACCACCTGGGCCGCACCCGCGGTCCCGGCCGCGGCGGCTCCGACGGTCACGGAGCTCACCACGGTCGGCTCCCACGAGTTCGTCGTCCCCGCCGGCGTCCTCGCCGTCACCGTCGAGGCGTTCGGGGCCCAGGGCGGCACCGGCAACAACAGCGGCGAAGCCGTCGCCGGTGGCCTGGGAGGGTCGGCCACCGCGACGATCGAGGTGACCCCGGGCGAGACCCTCCAGGTCACCGTGGGCGGCGCCGGGGGCGCCGCGCCGGGCGGGAGCGGCGGTGCCGCCGGGGCCAACGGCGGCGGGGCCGGCGGCAGCGATGGCGCCGGCGCCTTCGGCGGCGGGGGCGGAGGCGGCGGGATGTCCGACGTCCGCCGGACCGGCACCATCCTGGTCGCCGCCGGCGGCGGGGGCGGAGGCGGGGGCAACGAAGGAGGGACCGGGGGCGCGGGCGGCGCCGGGGGCGGGGACGGCAGCGACGGGATGCCGGGCGGGGGCGGCCAGGGCGGCGCGTCGGGTGGCAACGGCGGCGCGGGCGGCGTCGGCGCCAGCGTGAACGGCGCCGACGGGACGCCGGGCCAGGGCGGCGCGGGCGGCGGAGGGAGCACCGCCTTCGAGGCCGGCGGCGGCGGGGGCGGAGGCGTGAACGGCGGAGGCGGAGGCGGCGCCTCGAGCGCGGCCTCGCCCATCGGGGGCGGCGGCGGGGGCGGCGGCTCCGGCACGACCCCCGACGGCACGGGGATGGTCGACGGCGTGCGCACCGGGGACGGCATGGTCCGCCTCACCTACGAGGCCACCCCGGCGCCGACGGTGGGGTCGGTGTCACCGTCGGCGGGGCCGCAGGCGGGAGGCCAGTCGGTGACGGTCACCGGCACCGGGGTCACGCCGACCGCGACGGTCACGATCGGGGGCGTGGCGGCCACCGACGTGGTGGTCGACCCGTCGGGCACCTCGCTGACGGCGGTGACCCCCGCCGGGACGATCGGACCGGCCGACGTGGTGGTCACCACCGTGGGCGGCTCGTCCGCACCGGTCCCCTACACGTACCTCGACGACGGCACGACGGCCACCGTCACCGGCCTGGCCCCGACGGCCGGACCGCCCACCGGCGGCACCGAGGTCACCATCACCGGCACCGGCCTCGCCGCCGTCACCGGGGTCACCTTCGACGGCACCACCGGGACCGGCCTCGCCGTCGACCCCGCCGGGACGTCGGTCACCGTGACCACCCCGGCCCACCCCGCCGGCCCCGCGGTCGACGTCGTGCTCGCCTTCCCCGCCGGCACCCGCGCCGCCGGCGCCTTCACCTACACCCTCTCGGCCAGCACCACCATCCTCATCAGCCCCGACGACCCGGTCGTCGTCGGGAGCCCCGCCGAGGTCGACGTCACCGTCACCAGCCCCCTCGGCACCCCCGCCGGCACCGTCGAGCTCACCGCCACCCCCGACACCGGTGACCCCCTCGACACCACCCTCGCCCTCACCGACGGCGCCACCACCTGGACCATCCCCGACCTCCCCGTCGGCACCACCACGATCGCCGCCACCTACACCGGCTCGGACCACCACGCCCCCTCCACCGCCACGCCCACCGACATCACCGTCGTCAGCGCCAACGACGACTTCGTCCGGCGGACCTACCGTGCCGTGCTGGCCCGGTCGGTCGAGCCGTCGGGCCTGGCCCACTGGACGGCGCAGCTCGACGCCGGCACCTCCCGAGCGGTCGTCGCCGACGCCATCGCCCGCAGCGTCGAGGGCCGGCATCGGCTCGTCGACCTGACCTACCGGGACGTGCTCGGACGCCGGGCCGACGCCGACGGCCGCGCCTACTGGGTGGGACGCCTCGCCGGCGGGCTGTCGGTCGAGGACCTCACCGCACGGCTGGTCGCCAGCGCCGAGGCCCACGCCCGCGCCGGCGGGACGCCCGAGGGCGTGGCCGGGCTCGCCTTCCGGGCCTACCTCGACCGGTCCCCCGAGGACAGCGCCCTGACCTACTGGGCGGGTCGCTTCACCCCGGACACGGCCGCCGTCCGCATCGCCACCAGCCGGTCCCTCGGCCGCACCGCCGAGGCGACGGCGATCCTGGTCCGACGGGCCGGCTCCCCCGCCTGCCCCTCGGCGGCCGACCTCGGGGCGATGGTCGGCCCCCTCGGTCGCGACCGCCTGCGCCTCGCCGCCCACGCCTGCGCCGCCCCCTGACGTACGCGTGGTGCCAGGCACCACGCGTACGGACGTACGCGTGGTGCCTGGCACTTCGCGTACGTCGTCAGCGGCGGGGGCCCTGGAAGAGGACGATCGACTGGCTGACCGGGACCAGGTCGGCCCGGTGGCGACGCTCGGCCTCGGCCACGTCCCGCCGGGCCCGGGACCGGGCCTCCTCCACCTGCTGGCGCAGCGAGCGGACCTCGGCCTCCAGCTCCAGCACCCGCTGGACGCCGGCCAGGTTGAGGCCCT
>CAYQGF010000257.1:0-5860 GCA_964416885.1 uncultured Iamiaceae bacterium | reverse complement strand
GCCGTGGGGGCCGCCGTCGGCACGACGAGGGCCCCGAGGAGCACGACGACCGCCAGGAGCAGGCGCCGGGAGGGACGGGGCAGGGTCCGGCTGGTCACGGCCGGGGACGCTACCCGGTGCCGATCGTCGGGTCGCGGGCCTCGATGAGCGGGCGGGACATCATCGAGCGGAGCCCCCGACCGGGCCGACCACCGCGCGCCGCGGCTCCGACGGAAGACCCGCCGCCGGGGAGGGCTCCCCACGCATCGGCCCAGGTCGGCGGGAACACCGAGGGGCCCGCGGCCCTCTCACCCGTACATCTGTACCAACGACGAGAGCCGGCTCGGTCGGCGGAAGGAACTGACATGAGCGACCACTTCATCGACACCGATGGCGACGGCATCGCCGATGCGGTCGGCTACGACACCGACGGCGATGGCGTGATCGACGCGGTGGGCTACGACACCGACGGCGATGGGGTGGTCGACATCGTCGAGGCCGACACCGACGGCGACGGCTACGTCGACACGATCATCGACGACGCCGACTACGACGGGGTGGCCGACAGCGTCTACCTCGACACCGACGGCGACGGCGTCATCGACACGGCCGTCTACGACACCGACGGTGACGGCTACGTCGACGCCGCGGAGGGCGACACCGACGGCGACGGCATCGTCGACACCGTGGCCCTCGACACCGACGGCGACGGGGTCCTCGACACCGCCGCGGTCGACCTCGACGGGGACGGCATCGTCGACGCCGAGGTGTACGACACCGACGGCGACGGCGTCTTCGACACCGCGGTCGTCGATACCGACGGCGACGGCATCGCCGACACCGTGGCCCTCGACACCGACGGCGACGGCTACGTCGATGCGGTCGCGGTCGACACCGACGGCGACGGCGTGATCGACACCGCGGCCCTCGACACCGACGGCGACGGCTACGTGGACGCGGTGGCGGTCGACACCGACGGCGACGGCATCCTCGACACCGCGGCGGTCGACACCGACGGGGACGGCTACATCGACACCGTGGCCGGCGACACCGACGGCGACGGCGTGATCGACACCGCGGTCGTCGACACCGACGGCGACGGCGTGGCCGACGTCGCCGTGGTCGACCTCGGCTCCGGTCCCTTCCAGGACGACGGTGACGTCAGCGCCGCCGCCGCCTCCGACCCCGGGCCCACCTCCGGCTCGTAACCCACCCGCCCTCTCACCTCGAGCGGACCACCCGGTGCCCGGCACCGGGTGGTCCGCTCGACTGGTGCCGGGCCCTCAGGCGCGGCCCCACGACAGGGCGAGGCCGATGGGGACGCTGACGATCAGGATCGCCAGCAGGCCGAGGTAGCAGGACCGGAGCACCCGCTGGTCGCTCGGTGCCCGGCCCGACAGGGCGAACGACACCAGGGCACCGGTGAGCACCACGCCCCCGACGGTGACCACGGCGGGGGCGGTCACCAGCGTGCCGACGACGACGAGCAGCGAGCCGCCGTCGAACAGCAGGAGCTGGATCGTGAGCCGGCGGGCGGGGGGCGGCGGGGCGAGGGCGGCCTGGCCCAGCCCGAGGCCGATCTGGCCGACCCCCGTGACCAGGACGAGGTAGGCCGCGACCCAGGGTCCGTCGGACCACTCCGTCGGGCGGGCGACGGCCGCCGCCAGGCCCCCGGCGACGATGGCGGCGACCCCCACGGCCGCGAACGGCACGACGCTCGGCGCCAGCTGGCATGGCGACACTTTTTCGGTCGGGGACTCGACCACAGGGTGTTTACCCTACTAAACACTAGAGAAATAGCCAGCTCCACGAGGAGGTCGGTCATGCCCGCCAG
Organism: uncultured Iamiaceae bacterium; assembly: GCA_964416885.1. GTDB lineage: Bacteria > Actinomycetota > Acidimicrobiia > Acidimicrobiales > Iamiaceae > Iamia. Next base: position 4,047 of record CAYQGF010000257.1, on the reverse strand, counting down.
CACCAGCACCATCCCCACCGAGAAGGTCCAGGGCCACTGGCTCCTGGCCCGGCTGGGCAAGAAGGTCCTCCGGCCCGGCGGCCGCCAGCTGACCGCCCGCATGCTCGACGCCCTCGACGTCGGCCCGACCGACCGGGTCGTCGAGCTGGCCCCCGGCCTCGGCGCCACGGCCCGGGCGCTCCTCGACCGGCAGCCGGCCAGCTACACCGCCGTCGATGCCGACTCCGACGCCGCCGCCACCACCCGGGCGGCCGTCGCCCCCGCCGGTGGCCAGGTCCTGGTCGGGCCGGCCCAGCACGTCCCCCTCGACGACGGCGCCGCCAGCGTCGTCGTGGGCGAGGCCATGCTCACCATGCAGAGCGACACCAACAAGGCCGCCGTCGTCCGCGAGGCGGCCCGGCTCCTCGACGACGGGGGCCGCTACGCCATCCACGAGCTCTGCCTCGTCCCCGACGACATCGACGAGGCCGTGGCCCAGCAGATCTGGGACGACCTCTCGCGCACGATCCACGTCGGCGCCCGGCCCCTCACCGTGACGGCGTGGCGGAGCCTGATCGAGGCCGAGGGCCTCTCCGTGGAGAGCGAGCTCCGCGCGCCGATGGCCCTCCTCTCCCCCCGCCGCATCGTCGCCGACGAGGGTGTGGCCGCGGCCGTGAAGTTCCTGTCCCGGGTCGCCCGGGACCGAGCGGCCCGCCAGCGGGTGCGCGAGATGCGGGCCTGCTTCGACCGGTGGTCCGACCACCTGGCCGCCATCGCCCTGGTCGCCCGCCGCACCGCCTGACCCCGCGGGGTCAGGCCCCAAGCCGATCGCGGCGGGGCCGGGTGAGGAGGCGCACGCTGGTGAGGTGGCCGACGATGGGCACCTCCACCCTCGGGCCGACCACGGCGAGGGGCGACCCGTCGCGTTCGAGGCTGTCGACGAGGACGGCGGCCTCGACCTCGATGCCCAGGACCGGGTCGACGGCGAGCATCACGGTGCGGCCACCGCCATCGAGCGCCCAGTCGCGGAGGCGGACGATCGTGCCCTCGCCCCGGTCGGCCGGCTTGAGCGCCACGACCTCCAGGTCGGCCCCGGCGGCGCCCTCCACCCGCACCGGGAGGTCGGGCCGCGGTCGTCCGGCCACCTCGTCGACGACCCCGGTGAGCCGGCGGCCGAGCGCGAGCGCGGCGGCGGGCCCGGCCGACCGGGGCCAGCCGACCGCGACCACCGCCTGTTGCGGGCCCCAGCGCAGGCCCCACGCCGGGGCCATGACGGGGACGACGCCGAAGGCGACCTCCTTGACCGCGGTGCGGGCGACGACGACCTCGACGGTGCCGTCGGGAGCGACGTGGACGCCGGTCGGCGTGGCGGTGGCGACCACCACGCCGCCGGGCGGTTGCCCCTCACGACCGGCGACGGTGCTGGCGAAGGAGTGCAACGGCCAGAAGGTCGGGTCGTACCAGCGCCGGAGGGGCCGTGCGACCACACCGCCGGGCTGGTGCATGGTGACCGAGGTCGCCGGGCCGGGCGGACGCGTCACCAGGGTGACCGTGCGACGGGCCGGAGCGGGCACCGAGGTGCGGGTGACGACGGTCGGCGCTTCGGGGCGCAGCAGGTGCCGGAGGGTGACCGGGCGCCGGTCGAGGGTCGTCCGCACGGTGAGGTGGGCGGTGCCAGCGAGGATCTCGACCTCGATGTCCGCCGGGTGGCGGCCGGTGCGGTCGGCCTCGGCCCAGCGCCCGCCGTGGAGCTCCTGGCCCATGCGCCACAGCCCGCCGCTCTCGGCGTAGCCGACCAGCTCGAAGGTGGGCCCGGCCAGCAGCTCGGCGTCGTCCGGGCCGGTGAGCCCGACCAGCGTCCCGCCCCGGTCGGGGTCGAAGGTGGCGACGCCCCACGGCGCCACGACCCGGACGAGCCTGCCGTCGCGCCGGACCTCGCACGCTCCGCCGCGGGCCGGGGCCGATGGGCCGTCCGCCCGGCCGACGGGAGCGGCGGCGGGGCGGGGCCACGGCGTCGCCCGGGCCGCGTCGCGCAGCCACCGGGCCTGCTCGCCCCGCGCCACCCGGTCGGGGGCGGTGCCGGTCACGAAGTCGTGGTGGTTGGACGTCGTCGCCACCCACCACGCCGCGGCGGAGCGGGGCGCGGCGAGGTCCGGGTCGGCGCCGGTGAGCGAGGCGACGGCGGCGGCCCCGTCGGTGGCGAGCAGCCGCCGCCCGAGGTCGCGGGCCTGATCCTTGAGGTCGGGCCGGGTGGCGTAGAAGCCCATCCAGTAGGGGTTGGGGTCGAGGTCGATGGTCGGGAGCCGGTCGCGATGGGCGGCGACGAGATCGAGGTGGTCGTCGAGGCCGGCGTTGACCAGCCAGGTCCCGGTGGCGTCGTGGTGGCGCTCGTTCCAGGCGTCGAGCAGGTCGACGAGCCGGGGCACGGGCCGGACGAAGTCGAAGCCGATGGCCAGCAGCCGGTACGGGGTGGGGGCGAGGGGCCGCAGCGCCGCCAGGTACTCCTCGACCCGACGGTCCACATGGTCGGGGCGTCGGTCGGGCCACGACGCGGGCAGGCCCATCACCCGGCTGATGCCGCCGCTGGCGATCATGTCGCCGTGCCCGTAGCCGTGGGCCATCCAGTGGGTGAGGACCTCGCTGCCGTCGGGCGCCCGCCAGACGAAGTCGGCGGTGCCGGCCTCGATCAACCGCGCCGCACTGGAGCCGGGCCGGGGGAAGTTGGCGGCCGGTTCCATGTCGGCCCCGGGGAAGCGCATCCCGTCGATGCGGCACACCGCGGCGTACTCGACTCCGGCCGCCCGGAGGAGCGCCGGCACGCCGGGGCTGTGGCCGAAGCTGTCGGGCAGGTAGAGCAGCCGCGGTTCCTGGGTCATCCCCCGCGCCCGGAGCCACTCCTGGCCGACGAGGAGGTCGCGCAGCAGCAGCTCGTCCTCGGGCAGCAGGGTGTCGGGCGTGGTCACCCCGGAGCCGGTGAACCGCAGCCGGCCCTGCTCGACCAGGTCCCGGAACTGGGCCCGGCGGTGCGGACGGTCGTGCCAGTAGCGCTCGACGAAGAAGACGCACTCGAGCCCGTAGACCCGACGGGGCTCGGCCGCCAGCTCGTCGAGCGCCCGGTCGAGGGCGGGCCGCACGCACAGCCGGTAGTAGCGGTCGGAGCTGAGCAGCCAGTTGGGGTCCCAGTGCGACGACTCGGTGACGACCACCACCTCGGTGGCGCTCGCCGGCACGCCGAGCCGGGCGCGGACCGCCCGTTCGTCGACGACCTGGGGGCTAGGGGCCACGGTCGGGGCCCGCCGGTGGCGGGTCGGTCGCACCGTGCCGGCAGTGGAGGGCGGCGACGAGCGGTTCGACCGACACCATGACGATCTCGGTCGACGCCCGGGCCACCCCGTGGAGGTTGGCCCGCACCGCATCGAGCAGCAGGCCCTCGTCGATGCCGTCGTGCTCGATGGCCAGGCAGCCGGCGGTGGCGGACGAGGCGGCCCGGGTCACGCCGGGGATCGCCCGCAGGGCGTCGAGCGTGGCGTTGAGGCACGTCGAGCAGTTGGCCCCGTCGATGCGCAGCTCGGTCCGCTCCATGCCCCCAACATAATTCCGGTCGGGAGCAGATCAATGGGCTGGACGCTCCGGCGTCCCGGTTCCCTCCCGGTGCGCCCGGGCCCCGAAACCCGACTTGCATGGTCGGGTTTCTATCCTTAGTTTCCTCGTGTCTTTACTAGAAAAATTCATGAGGAGAGACCATGACCCTTCAGCTCGGCGACGAGGCCCCCGACTTCACGGCCCAGACCACCGAGGGCGAGCTCAGCCTGCACGAGTACCTGGGTGACGGCTGGGGGGTCCTGTTCTCCCACCCCGCCGACTTCACCCCCGTCTGCACCACCGAGCTCGGTGCCTTCGCCAACCGCAAGGAGGAGTTCGACCAGCGGGGCGCCAAGCTCATCGGCGTCAGCGTCGACTCGGTCGAGTCCCACAACGGGTGGTCGGCCGACATCGAGGAGACCCAGGGCCGAGCCCTGAACTACCCGCTGGTCGGCGACGAGGACCGCACGGTGGCGACGCTGTACG
>CAYQGF010000256.1:0-5874 GCA_964416885.1 uncultured Iamiaceae bacterium | reverse complement strand
TGCTTGGCGCGCGCCGCCAGGGCGGGGGAGCCGGCGCGGCGGTGGGCACCGGCGCCCTGGGCGTAGGCCTCGGCCGCCTGGAGGTGGATCCCGAGGTCGGCGAACGCGGCCCCGGCTGCGACGAGGCCCTCGCCGTCGTCGCCGGCCAGCGCCGTGACCTGCAGGGCCTGCGCTCGTGCCCACAGGCTCTGCTCGGTCGCGGTCGTCTCGGCGAACGCCTCCACGTGTGGCGCCGCGGGCAGGCCGGCCCGGACCGCCTCGTGCCGCAGGCGCATGGAGACGGTGGCCATGCCCTCCCGGTCCGTCCACGCCACGGCGCGGTCGAGGATGTTCGCGGCCTCGGCCCGGTGGCCGCCGAGCGTCGCGACCCAGATGGCCGCGACCTCGATGTCGCCGGCGAAGGCGTGGCCGCTGGGCCAGACGTGACGGCGGGCCGCGGCCAGGGCCGTACGCGCCTCGGCCAGCTCACCGCGCTGGGCGTGGACCCGTGAGGTGATGGCGAAGCACCACGCCTGGTAGCCCCGCCGGTTGTCGACCTCGTGGAGCGCCGCCGCCTGCCGGAGGAGGCGGAGCGCGGCGTCGAGCTGCCCGCGGTCGGCCAGCACCAGGCCCTGCGACATCAGCAGCCCGGCGCGCACGGTCGGGTCCTCGTCGTCCCCGATCAGTACCTCCATGGCCCGGGTCAGCTCCGTCGCGGCGAAGAGCTCACCGCGGGTGTAGGTCGCCAGCATCTGGGCCGACGCGATCCAGCCGAGCGCCTCGGGCCGTTCGTCGAGGTGGCGCAGGGCGACGGGCGTCATCCGCTCGCACAGCTCGAGGGTGTCGAGGCAGCGGCCGCTGACCGTGCGGCCCAGGGCACAGGCGACCAGGGCCGTGAGCGCGGCCGGCTCGTCCTCGTCGACGGCGGCCAGGCGCGCCTCGGCGAGCGGCCGGGCCGCAGCCAGACGCCCGCAGTCGGCGAGCAGGAAGGACAGGTGGGCCTCGAGCGCCCCCCGCCACCGGTCGTCGGCCGTGGCGTCGATCGTCGTCTCGAGCACGGCGATCGCCTCGTCCAGGCGGCCCAGCTCGGTGCTCAGGGCGAGGGCGCGGGCGTTGCCGTAGCGGAACCGGAGGTCGTCGTCGAGGTCGCCCAGGCGCTCGCCCACCGGCCGCAGCACGGCGTCGGCGGCGGCGTGGCGCTGCTGGTGCATCAGGGCCTCGCCGAGGCGGATGGTGGCCGGGAGCCCCCCGACGTCGACCACGGCCGACGCCAACCGCTCGGCGGTCGCGAAGTCGCTCCGGCCCGAGGCCAGGTCGGCGGCCCGCAACGCCTCGTCGGTGTCGATCGGGCCACCGAGGTCGAGGCGCCAGAGGGTCAGGCGGAGAGCGTCGCCCTCGTCCAGCCCCTCGGTCCGCTCGTAGAGGTCGACCAGTTGGCGGAGGACCTCGTCGCGGCGGCCCGGCCGCAGGCGCGCCACCACGACCTCGGCCAGGAGGGGGTCGACGAAGCGGGCGGTCCGCGCCAGCCCGGCGACGTCGAACCGGACGATCCCGAGGCCGACCAGACGTGCGGCGACGCCCGTCGGCACGGCTCGGTCGAGGAGCGGGGCCGGCACCGCACCGGCGACCGCGAGCAGCTCGGCGCCGGCGCGCTCGTCGGGGGCGAGGGCATCGACCCGGTCGGCCAGCAGGTCGACGACCCGGGGGCTCGGGGTCGACGTCGCGACCTCGACCCAGGCGCCGTGGACGAGCCGGAGGCTGCCGCGACGGCGCTCGTCCTCGACGAGCTCGCGCACGAGCAGCAGGTCCCCGCCGGTGCGGCCGTGGAGCGATGCGACCGTCCGGGGCTCGACCGGGGCCCCCAGCACCGCCTCCAGCAGGGCCCCGACCTCGTCCACCGACAGCCGTTCGAGGTCGATGCGGGCCAGGTAGCCCTCCTTCCACAGCGCCGTGAGAGCGGGGCCGACCGCCTCGTCGCGCCGACACGTGACGACGGCCCGCGCCTGGTGGGAGGTGACCAGGCGGTGCAGGAGCGCCGCCGAGCCGTCGTCGAGCGACTGGCCCTCGTCGACCTCGATCCGGATGGTCCCGTCGGAGCCGCGGAGGTGGTCGGCGAGCGCCTGCCAGGCCGTCACGTCGTCGATCCGACCGGCCCACGGCTCGGGCAGCAGGTGCGACCAGGCGCCGAAGGCGATGCCACCGGTGCCCGGTGAGCCGGTGAGCCGGTGCCAGGAGTGGTCGCTGTCGTGGGCGATCAGCTCGCGGGCGAGACGGCTCTTGCCGACACCGCCCGGACCGAAGATGACCACGCCCCCTCGCTCGGCGAGGGCCCTCCGCCCGAGCGCCAGCTCCTCGGCGCGGCCCACGAACGGCCACGACCCGCTCCCAGGCTCGTCCACCCTCGTCTCCACGCAGTCGGCCCCGTGCTGGCGCCCATCTTGGCGCGGCCGAGGAGGCCTCGTGGGACATCGGGCCCCGTCGGGACGCCGCAGCCCGCCGGCGGCGTCTACGTAGTCGGCTACGGATGCGCGCCAGGGCCGGGTCGGGTGCAGTTCCAGGGTCAGCTGTGTCGCCGGACGAACGGGGAAGCGGATGCGGGTCTCACGGGCACGACGGGGAGCCAAGGTCTTCTGCGTCGTCGGCCTCCTGGCGGTCTCCCTGGCGGTGGGGGCCCAGCCCGCCGCGGCCAATAAGGGTGTCGCCCGCGGCTTCGCCTACGGGAAGCCCGAGGTGACCTACGGCGACCCCCAGCAGTTCGTCGGCGGCCTCAGCGACCACAGCCGCTCCTGCACCTGGGTGAGGGACTGCGACCAGCCGGCCGGCACCGTCACCTTCATCATCACCCGGGGCGACGGGGCCCGAGGCAGCAGGACCGCGACGGTCGTGCCCGGGGACCTCAGCTTCTACTCCGAGTTCGAGTACGTCTTCCCGCAGAGCCTGCCGGCGTTCACCTACCACGTCGACTGGAACTACGACGGCGACTTCACCCTCTTCGAGATCGACAGGTACTTCGACTTCACGGTCTCCCCGCGGCCCTGCGCGACCGTCCTCAGCCAGAGCATCGCGTCGACGGCGCCGGGCGGCACCGTCCAGCTCCGGGCCAAGGTGAGCACGGCGGTGCCGTCGTACGCCCCGGCCGGCGGGACGGTGACGTTCTTCCAGGACGACGGCACGCCGGCGCCCGACCCGGTGCTCGACACGGCCACTGTCGACCCCGGCAGCAACACCGCGTACTCGAACGACGTCGGACCGGCTCTGGCCGCGGGGGCGACGACCTCGATCTACGCCGTCTACAGCGGTGACAACAACCACGCCGGCGACTGCCGGTCGAACACCGTGCAGCACGTGGTGTCGGACAACCCGCAGCCCACGGCCCAGGACGACTCGGTGTTCACCCTGCGGAACACGCCGGTGGCGATCGACGTGCTGGCCAACGACGCCCACCCCACGGGCGCCCCCCTGATCATCGAGGTCGTCGACGGCCCCGACAACGGCGACCTCGACGCCGACGGCCCGTCGTTCGTGTACACGCCCGACGACGGCTTCGTCGGCGACGACGTCGTCCACTACTTCGTGACCGACGCCCAGGGGAACCAGTCGCGCACCGCCACCGTGGCCATCGAGGTGGGCTGCACCTCCGTCGCCGTCGACGACAGCTACGAGACACCGTTCGACACGGCCCTGGTCGTCGGCACCTCCGATGCCGGCCTGCTGGCCAACGACGACCCCTGCGACCGCGCCGTCGAGCTGGTCACCTCGCCGCAGAACGGCACCCTCTCGGGCTTCGACCCCTTCAACGGGCTGTTCACCTACACGCCCGAGCCCGGCTACGTCGGCACCGACGTCTTCACCTACGCCTACAGCTACTCGGGCCAGCAGGTGACGGGGACGGCGGCGGTCCGGGTCCAACCCGACCCCGATGCGCCCCTGCTGCCCTCCGTGTCGGTCGACGACGCCGAGCTCACCCGGCCCGCGAGCGGGACGGCGCCGATGACGTTCCGGGTGACCCGGACCGACCTCGCCGGGGGACCGGCCGGCGACGTCACGGTGGCGTGGGCGACCCGGGAGGACACCGCGATCGCGGGAGTGGACTTCACCGCGTCGTCCGGCACGGTCACGATCCCGTCGGGGTCGACGTCGGCGACGTTCACGGTCCCGATCGTCGGCAACCGGGCCGGCGACCCCGACAAGGCGTTCTTCGTCGACCTGAGCGAGCCGGTGGGCGCGGTCGTCGAGGGCGACACCGCGGTGGGGACGATCCGCGCCAACGACCTCCTGGCCGGGTGCCGGATGACCGACACGCTCACCGAGCGCTACGTGTGCCGGGTGTACCAGGACGTGCTGGGGCGGGTCCCCGAGCCGGGGGGCAAGGCCTACTGGGCCGGCCGCATCGACCGGGGCGACCCGCGGGAGCGGATGATGTTCGGGTTCGTGCTCCAGGCCGAGTCCCGTCGGGTCGCGGTGCAGCGGCTCTACCAGCTCTACCTCGGACGTTCCGGGAGCCGGGACGAGGTCGACCACTGGGCCGGTCAGCTCAGCGCGGGGGCGTCGCTGGTCGCCGTGCGGGCCGGCCTCCTGGCCTCCGACGAGCTGTACCAGCGCGGCGGCACCGACGCGGCGTGGGTCGAAGCCGTCTACCAGGCCGCCTTCCGGCGAGGGGCCGAGCCGACCGGGGCCGCGTTCTGGCTCGACCGGCTCCAGCGGGGCCGGAGCCGGCTGTCGGTGGTCAGGGCCATGCTCGCCACCGCCGAGGGGCGCAACCGCCTGGTCGTCGAGACCTACCAGCGGTTCCTCGACCGGTCCCCGAGCGCCACCGAGCTGGCCGACGGCGGGGCCGTCCTCACCCGCGACGGCGAGCTCCGCCTCCAGGCCCTCCTGCTCGCCTCGGAGGAGTACCGGGTCAAGAGCATCGCCTGATCCCCCCCACCGGGGCTGCTCGCCCGGCGGTCGCCCGGGAGCGAGCCCGGTCCGACCCACGAGGGCCGGCGGTCGGCTAGGCATCGGCGGGACCGACGTCACACCGGGGGCCGGAGGTGCCGATGGAACCGATCGACGACGAGCTGGCGGCCGCGCTGGGGCGGTGGCTGTCCCCCCGCCTCGACAGTGAGGCCACGGTGACGCTGGAGGGGAAGCCGGGCAGCGGCTACTCGGCCGAGACCCTCGTGTTCACCGCCACGACCGCGGCCGGCGACGAGCGGCTGGTGCTGCGGCGCGACACCGCCGGTCCGTCCCCCTACCCGGAGCAGGCCGAGGGGCTGGGCAACGGCGTCGCCCTCCAGCACACCGTGGCCCGGGCGCTGGACGGCCGGGTCCCGGTGGCGCCGATCGTCGGGTACGAGCCGAGCCCCGACGGGCTCGGGGCGCCGTTCTTCGTCATGCGCTTCGTCGCCGGCGTGGTCCCGATCGAGGACCCGCCCTGCACCCGGGAGGGGTTCTACGCCGAGGCCCCACCGGCCCTGCGGACCGCCATGCACGAGTCGGGGCTGGCCGCCATGGCCGCCCTCCACGCCGTGCCGTGGCGGTCCGGGCCGTTGGCGGCGCTCGACCCGCCGGGCACCACGCCCGGCGCGGCCCGTCAGCTCGACCTCTGCACGGCCCACCTGGAGGCCGGGCTGCGGGGCCGGACGGCGCCGGTGTTCGACGACGCCCTGGCCTTCCTGCGTTCGACGGTGCCCGCGGGCCCGGCCCGCGACGACGTCGTCCTCCTCTGGGGCGACGGCCGGCTCGGCAACGTGATCTGGGGGCCCGACGACGGCGAGGCCCGGGCGCTCACCGACTTCGAGTCCGTCGCCGTCGGCGAGCGCGAGCTCGACCTCGGTTGGTGGCTGATGGCCGACCGGTGGATGCACGAGGGCTCCGACGTCGAGCGCCTCCCCGGCGAACCGACCCGGGCCG
>CAYQGF010000255.1:0-5877 GCA_964416885.1 uncultured Iamiaceae bacterium | reverse complement strand
TTCGACTCGATCGTCCAGCGCGACGCCCCCGACGCCAACCGGGGCCGCATGTTCGCCCGCTTCGAGACCCGCTTCCAGCTCATCTGGGTGCTCGGGGCCATGCTGGGCCTGGTGCCGCTGGGCGAGGTCCGGTTCTCCTACGTCGCGGTGGCGATGGTGTCGGGCTTCGCCGCCTTCTCCTACGTCATCGGGCTGGCCGCCTGGCGCCACCGCATCGGCGAGAGCGACTCGGAGTTCGGACGTCAGGCGGTGATCATCGACGAGCGGCTCGCCCACGGCCGGGAGAAGGCGGTCGAGCGGGTCAAGGACTCGACCCGGTCGTTCGTGCTGCGGGTCCGCCAGCGGGGCGACGGCGAGCCGGCCCCGGTCGAGGTCGACGGGGCCACGGCCGCACCGCCCCGGGGCGGTGGTGCCGGTCCCGTCCTGGCCAAGCATGCCGGCCCCGGCATCGGCACGGCGATGACCCCGATCGAGGGCACGCCGGCGGTGCGGCCCCGCCGGGGTCGCGGCCGCGGTCGGCCCCGGCCCGGCCCCGACGACCCGACCCTCGTCGTGGGCGAGCCCGGCCCCGACGACCCCACCGTGGTCGGTCGACCGTCCCGTCCGCCGGACCCGACCCGGTTCGACCCCGCCCCGCCACCCCCGTCGCCCACCGACCCCACCCGGGTCCAGTGACGCCGGGTCAGAGGTCGATGCGGGCGAGCCAGAGGCCGGGGGCGGGGAGCTCGGCCGGCGTGGGCAGGGTGGCCTCGCTCTCCCAGAGCCGGGCCAGGCCCTCCTCGCCGGACCGCTCGACGATGCCGGCGACGAACGCCGAGCCCAGGTCGACCTGGGCCCGGGTCAGGTTGAGCCCGAAGAGCCGCTCGACGTAGCGGTCGGCCGCGCTGGCCTGGACCCGTCGCCGCCGGACGGCCTCGGTGACCTGGGCGTAGCTGCCGACCAGCCCGGTGCCGACCCGGTCCATCACGTGGTCGACCCATCCGATGACCGCGGCGACGAGGGCGTCGAGCTGGGGGCGCAGCTCGTCCTGGGCGGCGGAGGAGGCCGCGCCCATCAGGACCTCGGGGTCGGTGAACAGGCGCTGCACGGACTCCAGCCCGGCCGGGTCGGAGGGGTCGACGTCGGCCAGCGCCCGCTCGAAGCCGCCGGGGTCGGGGCGGAACCCGGCGACGAAGCGCTCGATCAGGTCGGTGAGCCTCGCCCGCACGTGGGGCACGCCGAGCACCGTGTGGTGGGCGACCTCGTGGAGGCAGACCCACAGGCGGACGTCGTCGACACCGAGGCTCCACTCCTGGGCGAAGGCGTCGATGGCGGGCACCAGCACCATGACCTCGTCGCCCGGCGGTCGAGGGATCGGCAGGTCGTACTGGCCGAAGGACCGGGCGGCCAGGTGACCGACCATCGACCCGGCGGCCATGCCCAGGGTCATGGGCTGGAGCATCCCCATCAGCTGGCCGAGCCAGGCCGCCGACGGGTCGTCGTCGAGCGGGTCGAGCTCGGTCGCGGGCTCGGCGCCGCCCGGCGCCTCGTCCTTGGTGCCGAGGCTGCGGGCCAGCGACTCGAACAGGGCCCGGTGCTGGTCGAGCGTCGCGGTCACCCACTGGGTGCGGGTGACCGGTGTGATGGTGATGCCGCCGCCTCGTTGCGAGGGGTCGAGCCCGGTGGCGTTGGCGACCTGGAGCTCGGCCACGCGGGCCAGCTGCTCGAGCTGGATGCGGGCCAGCGGGTCGACGTTGGGCTCGGGCTCGCCCTCGGTCGCGATGGTGTGGGCGATCTGGCGCGCCGCGTCCCAGGCGATCGGGCCCTGGCGGCCGATCATCTTGGCCAGGTCGCCGAAGAAGGGCACGCCCCCGAAGGGGTCCGGTCCGCTCATCGCCCATGCTCCGCGGGCAGCAAGGGGGATCGGGCGGGGTCGCGATGTGGCAGCGCAGGGCGCACGACGGCATCGTATGCGGATGGCCCCCGATCCCCTCCGCGGCCCGACCGACGTCACGGTCGCGGTCACCGGCGCCTCCGGCGACCTGGGCCACCGCGTGGTCGCCGCCCTCCGTGCCCGTGGCGCGACGGTCAGCACCGTCGACGGCGACCTGCTCACCGCGGACCTCAAGACCGCGCTGGAGGGCGTCGACGTCCTGGTCCACCTGCACTCGGTGTTCACCTCGGCCCTCGACGACGCCCCCGAGGTCGCCGCGGCCGACGACGTCGTCGCGGCCCAGCGGGTGCTGGACGCGGCCGGCGCCACCTCGGTGGGCCACGTCGTGCTGCTCTCGTCGGCCACGGTCTACGGGGCGTGGGCCAACAACGCCATGCCCCTGGCCGAGGACGCCACGCTCCGACCCCAGCCCGACCTGGCCTTCGCCGTCCAGCGGGCCGAGATCGAGCGTCGTCTGGCCGAGTGGCGCCACGACCACCCCGCGGCCACCGCCACCGTGCTCCGCCCGGCCCCCGTGGTCGGGGGCGACGAGGACGACGGCTGGCTGGCCCGGGCGCTCCACGCCGCCCGCCGGGTGGCCGACGTCGACGGCGACCCCCCGGCCCAGTTCCTCCACGTCGACGACCTGGCCTCGGCCGTGGCGCTCGCCGCGGTCGAGCGGCTCGACGGCGCCCGCAACGTCGCCCCCGACGGGTGGATGCGGGGCGCCGAGTACACCGCCCTCGACGCCGGGACGCCCAAGGTCCGGGTCCCCCGCCGGGTCGGCGACCGGGTGTCGCGGCTGCGGTGGAAGCTGGGCCTGGCCCCCACGCCGCCCGGGTTGGTGCCCTACGCCCGGCACCCGTGGGTCGTCGCCAACGACCGGTTGCGGGCCGACGGGTGGGCGCCGGAGCACTCCAACGAGGAGGCCTTCGTCGCCGGCACGCCGGCCACCGCGCTGGCCACCCTCAGCCCCCGTCGTCGCCAGGAGCTGGCGCTGGGCATCACCGGTGGCGCCCTGGCCGCCGGCGTCGGCGCCGCCGTCTGGGCCGCCGTCCGCCACGCCCGCCGCTGACCGGACTCCACCCCGGCCCGCGACGCTCCCGGTCCGAAACATCTTCTGGCGCCGGGGGATCGCGTGAGCGCGACCGGGGCGGACAGGAAGATCGATACCTGGGTTCTCGTCCGTCAGGGTCGCGCTGACGCGACGCAGACGGACGAGAACGCCGGCGCGATGTCCCGCGCCCAGAAGATGTTCTTGTCCGGGTCGGTCGCGGGGTGGGCGACCGGGCCTCCCAGAAACGCCACCTAGGCCGGGGTCGCGGCGAGGGTGACGGGGAGCTCCAGGGTCTGATCGGCCCGGTTGAGCTCGACGGCGACGGTCTGACCGGGGCGGGTCAGGGTCAGAGCCGCCTTGATGTCGTCGAGCGACCGGACCCGGTGGTCGTCCACCGCCAGCAGGACGTCGCCGACCTGGAGGCCGACCGCCTCGGCGGGGGAGCCGAGCGCCACCGCGTCCACGGAGAAGCCGGCCGGGACCGCGCCGTCGACCGCGGCCGGCCCGCCGGAGACGCCCAGCCAGCCCCGGTCGACGCGGCCCAACCGGCGCAGGTCGTCGGCGACCCGGAGCGCGACCTCGGCCGGCACGGCCCACCCGCCGCCCGAACCGTCGGCCAGCGCCAGGCACACGCCCCGGAGGTTGCCGTCGGCATCGACCAGGGCGCCGCCGTCGGCGTCGGCCGGGATCGGGGTGTCGGTCTCGATCAGCCCGACCAGCACCGCTCCCTCGTTGGCGACGTGGGTCGACGTGGCGCTGACCCGACCGTCGACCACCGTGGCGACGCCCTCGGTGCGGGCGCTGACGGTGATCGCCTGCTCGCCCCGGTGAGGCGGGCTCATGTCGAGGGTGGCGGTCGGGAACCCCCGGCCGGCCACGGTGAGGGCCGCCAGCCCGGTGAGCGGGTCGATCCCCTCGACCACGGCCTCCTGCGCCCGCCCCGAGGGCCAGACGACGGTGACGGCGCCACCGGTGGCCCCGGCGACCAACTGGGCGCTGGTGAGCACCAGGCCGTCGGACCGGGCGACGACGCCCGACCCCTGGCGCACGACGTCGCCAGCCTCGGCGGTGACCCCGACGACCGCCGGGGCGACCGAGGAGGCCACGGCGCGGGCGGTGGCCGCCGTCGTCGGCGGCGCGCTCGACGGAGGGCTGCTCGGAACGGCGGCGAGGTCGGGCTCGCCCGGCGCCGCCGTCGTGAACGCGCCGAGGGCGGCGAGGGCGAGGACCGCGGCGGCGGCCCCGGCCAGGCCCGACACCACGCCCACCGCGGCCAGGTTCCGCCGGCCGCGACCGACCGCCGCCGGCCGGGCCAGCTCGGACGGGTGCCGCCAGAGCCGGTCCTCGGGGGGGAGCGGAGGGCGGGCCTCGTCGTCGTCGGTCACCGTCGGTGCCGGGACACGGCGGGGTGGGCGGGGGCCGCGGTCAGCACGGCCGCGCAGGTTACCGGTGGCTCGCTCGACCGTGGCCGCGGCCCGTCCGCCGCTCCGGTGGCACGGCGAACGTCGGCCGGCGCTCGCGCCGGGACGGCCGCCGACCAATACGATGGCCGGGTGCCGTCCGGGACCGTCGCCAGTGCGCCGCGCCTGCCCGCGCCCGCGGGCGGGCTCGGTCCGGTCGACGACACCTGGCTCGGCATCACCGAGGCGCCCCTCGATGCCGGTGCCCTCGGACGGTGGGCCTCCACCCCCGACGTCGGTGCCGTCGTGACCTTCAGCGGCACCGTCCGCGACCACGCCCCGGGCCGCGCCGGCGTCACCGCCCTCACCTACGAGGCCTACGAGGAGACCGTCGCCGGGCGGATCGCCGCCGTCGTCGCCGACGTCCGTGACCGCTGGCCGGCCGTTCGTCGGGTCGCCGCGGTCCACCGCACCGGCCGTCTCGGGGTCGGCGAGGTCGCGGTCGTCGTGGCCGTCGGCGCCCCCCACCGGGAGGCCGCCTTCGCCGCCGCCGCCCACTGCATCGACACCCTCAAGGCCACGGTCCCGCTCTGGAAGAAGGAGACGTGGGCCGACGGCGAGGAGTGGGGCACCGACGCCACCCCGATCGAGGACGTGCCGTGAGCCCGTTCGTCTTCCTGCTCGTGCCGGTGGTGGTGATCATCCTGGCGTCGGTCGTGATCTACGTCCGGGGCCACCAGCCCCAGAACATGCACTCGGGCATCACCAGCTTCGAGCAGGAGATGCGCGCCCTCTCGCCCGACTCGTCGGTCCGCAAGCCCCGCCGCTTCGAGGCCGAGAACCCCACCCGCTCGCCCCGGGTCGAGCCCGTCCTCCCCGACCGCCGCACCGGCGACGGCGGGCGCTGACCCATGGCCCGCGACCTCGCCATCGACCTCGGCACCGCCAACACGCTGGTGTACGCCCGCGGCCAGGGCATCGTGCTCAACGAGCCGTCGGTGATCGCCCTCAACCAGAACACCGGCGACGTGCTGGCCATGGGCCACGAGGCCTGGCAGATGATCGGCCGGACACCCGGGTCGATCGTCGCCGTCCGCCCCCTCCGCCAGGGCGCCATCACCGACTTCGACGTCACCCAGCGGATGATCCGCCTGCTCCTGCACCGGGCCGGGGTCAGCCGCTTCAACCGGCCCCGGGTCGTGATCTGCGTGCCGTCGGCCATCACCGAGGTCGAGCGACGGGCCGGCCCCGGCCCGGCGGGCGGCCTCGGTGACGGCCCGTCACCGAGGCCGCCCGCCGGGCCGGGGCCGCCGAGGCCCAGCTGATCGAGCAGCCCATGGCCGCTGCCCTCGGCGCCGGGCTCACGATCAACGAGCCGGTCGCCAACATGGTCGTCGACGTCGGCGGTGGCACCTCGGAGACCGCCCTGATCTCGCTGGGCGGCGTGGTCGCCCTCCAGGCCGTCCGGGTCGGGTCCTTCGACATCGACGCCGCCATCCAGGGCTTCA
>CAYQGF010000254.1:0-5984 GCA_964416885.1 uncultured Iamiaceae bacterium | reverse complement strand
CGACGTCCTCTACGCCGCCCTCCACCGGGCCGGCTACGCCAACCGGCCGACCGCCGTCTCCCGTGACGACGGGCTCCGCCTCGCCGACTGCTGGATCACCTGCCCGGTGCGCTGCGCCCCGCCCGACAACAAGCCGACGCCGGCCGAGCGCGACACGTGCCGCCCCTTCCTCGAACGGGAGCTGGCCCTGCTCGCCGATGTCAGGGTGCTGCTGGTCCTCGGTGGCTTCGGCTACCAGGTGCTCACCGGCATCCTCGGCGTCCGGCCCCGCCCCCGGTTCGGCCACGGGGTCGAGGTGCCGCTGCCCGACGGGCGGACGATCCTCTGCTCGTACCACGTGAGCCAGCAGAACACCTTCACCGGTCGGCTGACCCCGGCGATGCTCGACGACATCTTCGTCCGGGCCCGGGAGCTGTCGGCCTGATTCCGCCGTCGGGGAGGGCCACCGGTAGCGTGGACCGACGATGTCTGCTCGACCCCGACCCGTCCGTGCCCGGGCCGTCGCCCTCGTCCTCGGGGCCGTGTTCGTCCTCGGTGCCTGCTCGCACCAGCAGCGCATCCCCGAGAGCTTCGGCGACACCACCCGCAAGAACTTCGCCGAGGGCTGCGAGGAGGCGCTGACCGACAAGGACGGCGAGGGTGAGGCCCTCTCCGACGAGATCGCCGAGAACACCTGCCGGTGCATCTACGAGGGCATCGTCGAGGGTCAGGACGGCATCGACGCGGTGCCCTTCGAGGACTTCAAGGAGATCAACTCCGAGCTGTCCGACACCCCCGGCCCCCTGCCCGAGGCGATCTCCGACCACGTCGACGCCTGCAAGGTGTCCGAGGCCTCCCTCCGCTAGGGCACCGGCCCGTCCGACGCGCAGGTGGTGTCAGACACCATGTGCGCGTGCGGCCCGGGCATCAGGCCGGGGCGGCGGCCTTCTTCGGAGGGAGGGGCGGGATCCGGCGCGGCGTCATGACGGGGACGCCCTCCTTGGGCCAGCGGGTCCGGCTCTTGCGGGCCAGCTTGTGCATCAGGGCGATGGCCCCGGGGTCGTCGTCGCCGGGACGGGCCTCGATGCGGCCCGCCGCGATCATCCGCTGGATCACCTCGCGGCCCAGCTCGGTGCGGACGATGGTGAGGGTCCAGTCGTTGAACTTCCCGATGCCGCCGGTGGAGATGTCGGCGTGCTCGGCCGCGAAGTCGGGGCAGTGGTTGCAGCCCGCACGGGTCCAGGCGTGGCACTCCTTGAGCGGCACCTCGTGGTACTCGCCGTCGTGGGTCCAGATCTGGAAGACGCCCTTGATGTTGACCTTCTTGATCATGGCCCGGGTCAGCCCGTACTTGGCCTCGAACAGCTCCTCGAAGATGGCGTCGTCGAAGGTCTTCGAGCACAGCAGGCCGATGTTGAACTTGATCGGCTTGCTGATCTTGCCGACCTTGCGGCTCCACATCACCGGCGGCACCGAGCTCTGGCAGCTCATCCCGACCAGGGCCAGGTCCTTCAGGCCCCGCTCCATCGCTTCGTCGAGGGCCAGGGTGTTGGCGGAGTAGGTGTAGCGGCTCCCGGCCGCGGCCAGGACCTCCTCGGGCGTGGCCGCGACGCCGGGGACGGCCTTCCACGTCGAGCCGTCGCCCTCCAGGTACGAGACCAGGGCGCCGTCGATGTAGCCCTCCTCCAGGAGCCACAGCAGCATGGCCGAGACCAGCCCGCCGTCCTGGCCCTTCTCGTGGACCCCGTCGT
Organism: uncultured Iamiaceae bacterium; assembly: GCA_964416885.1. Lineage (GTDB taxonomy): Bacteria > Actinomycetota > Acidimicrobiia > Acidimicrobiales > Iamiaceae > Iamia. The sequence continues at coordinate 4,254 of CAYQGF010000254.1, read as the reverse complement.
CGGCGGCCCGGGTGAGGAGGATGTCGGAGTAGATGCCCGACATCTCGTCGGTCTCCCGGAAGCGGCCGAAGAGGTGGTCGTCGGCCTGCTCCTCCCAGTGCTGGTAGCGGGGGCAGGCCCGGGTGCAGGTGGTGCAGCCCTTCTGGCCGTGGGTGCAGTCGCCGACGCCCAGCTCCTCCTCCAGGTGGAACGGCTTGTAGCCGCCGGAGGCGTGGTCGTAGCCGAGCACGTCGTGGGGACACGAGATCACGCAGCCCGCGCACCCGGTGCACAGGCCCGAGGTGACGACCTCCTCGTAGAGCTCCTTCCACTGCGCCGTCCAGCGTCCGGTGGGGAGGAGGGGGAGGGCCGTGTCCGCCGGTGGATCCGCGACGTCGGTCATGGCGGGGGATCGTAGGCCCCTCCTCGGGCGCCCGGTGGGGCCGAGCCAGGGGGCGGGGTCGGGACCGACGCCTCCCGTCGATGGGACCTTGGGCCCGGTCCGTCGCCCGGCACCCCTCCCAGACTGCGGGCATGGCCGCTGCCCGTTGCGTCCGTGCCCTCCGTCGAGGGCCGGTCACCCTGGTGGCCGTCGCCCTGCTCGCGGTCGCCGCCGGCTGCGGCGGTGACGAGCAGGTGACGCTGAAGGGCGTCGTGCGCGAGCCCGCCCTCGACGTCGGCGCGGTCGAGCTGCCCGCCGCCGACGGCGAGCCCCGGGCCATGCGGGCGGAGGAGGGTGGCCTGCTCGTCACCAACTTCGGCTACACGTTCTGTCCCGACATCTGCCCCACGACGATGAGCGACATCAGCGTCGCCGTCCACGCGCTGCCCCCCGAGCTGGCCGATCGGGTGACGGTCGCCTTCGTCACCGTCGACCCCGAACGGGACACCGTCGAGGTGCTCGAGGGCTACCTCGGGTCGTTCTTCGAGGGAGCTCGTGTCCACCGGACCGAGGACCCCGAGGCCCTCACGGCGGCCGCGGATGCGTTCGGCGTCCAGTTCGAGGTGGCCGACCACGAGCCCGGCGCCACCGCCTACGAGGTGTCCCACTCCGCCGTGACCTTCGTGATCGACGACCAGGGCACCGTGGTCGTCGAGTGGCCGTTCGGCTTCGAGAACACCTCGATGGCCTCCGATCTCCGCACCCTTCTGACCAAGGAGACGACGACATGACCCCTCAGACGTCCACGGCACCGCGCCGCACCCTCGCCCTGTTCATGGCCGTCGGCCTGGCCGCCGGGTTGTCGTTGGCCGCCTGCGGCGACGACGACGGGGCGAGCGACACCGCCACCGAGGCCACGACCGAGACCACCGTCGGGACGGAGGACGGCGAGGGCGGCGGCTCGGGCGAGCCGGCCGAGGAGGGCATCTCGGTCACCGGGGCATGGGCCCGGACGTCACCGATGGAGGTCACCGCCGGCGCGGCCTACATGCAGATCGAGAACGTCGGCCCCGCCGACGACGCCCTGGTGGGCGCCTCGGTCCCCGCCACCGTCGCGGGCCGGACCGAGGTCCACGAGACCCGGGCCGTCGGCGAGGGCGCCCCCGACGAGGGGATGGGCGAGGAGGGCGGAGCCATGGGCGACGAGGAGCCGCCCAGCGCCCCGATGATGGAGATGGTGCCGGTCGACCGGGTCGAGGTGCCGGCCGGCGAGGTCCTGTCGCTCGAGCCCGGCGGGTACCACGTGATGATGTTCGACCTGGTCGAGCCGCTCGTCGCCGGCGACGAGCTGGAGATCACGCTGACCTTCGAGGCCGCGGGCGACGTCGTCGTCACCGCCGTGGTCGGCGACGGCGCCCCGTAGCCATGCCCGCCGTGACGTCCCGTTCGGGGCGGACGTCCCGTCGGCCGCGGCGCCGCCCGGTCGCAGCCTTCATGGCGGTCGTGGCCGTGATCGGCGGGGCCGGCCTCGTCGCCTGCGGGAGCGACAGCGTGCCGCGGACGGTCGAGATCGTGGTCCCGGCCGGGACGGCGGAGCGCATCGCCGCCGGCGAGGAGGTCGAGGTCATGCCGTCGCTCCTCGAGATGCAGGTGGGCGACACCCTGGTGGTCCGCAACGAGGACTCCGAGCAGCAGGCCGTGGGCCCGTACGTGGTCGACGCCGGCGAGGAGATGCGCCTCACCTACGGGACGCCGGGCCGCTTCGAGGGGACGTGCGACCTCAGCGGCGACGGGCGCTACGTGATCGTGGTGGAGGAGTAGCGGTGCGCCGGCTCGTCGGGTCCCTCGCGATGGCCGTCGCCCTCGCCGTCGCCGTCGCCGTCCTGGTCGGCGCCGGCTGCGGGGCGGGTGGGGGCGCTCCGGGCTACGCCGCCGTCACCCTCGACGGCGGCGAGGAGGTGTCGGTCGCCGACCTGCGGGGCCGGCCGGCCCTGCTCGTCAGTTGGGCGACGTGGTGCCGGGAGTGCGACGAGGAGCTGGCCGGGCTCCAGGAGTTCGCCGCCTCGCCGGCGGCCGACGGCGTGCAGGTCGTGGCCGTCAACATCGACGCGGCCGAGGTCGACGACGAGATCGCGGCCAAGGTCGAACGCCACGGCCTCACCGTGCAGCTCTGGCGGGACCGGCAGAACCGGTTCCGGAGCGCCTTCGGGGCGTTGGGCGTGCCCACGACGGTGGTCCTCGACGCCGACGGCACGGTCGTCGGCACCTTCCCCGGCGCCGTCGACTTCGACGCCGACGAGGTCCTGGCCGCCCTCGACCGGGCCCGGCCCGGATGAACACGCTCGTCCTGGCCGACCAGGTCGGCGACGGCGCCCTGATGCTCGCGATCGGCGTCGCCTTCGTGGCCGGGCTGGTGTCCTTCCTGTCGCCGTGCGTGCTGCCGCTGGTGCCGGCCTACCTGTCGTTCGTCACCGGGCTGTCGGCCGCGGACCTGGCCGGCACCGATCGGCCCGCCGAGGGCGCGGTCGAGGGAACGGACGAGGACGGCGGCCGTTCGGGCCGCGACGGCCCCGCGCCGCCACCGGGCGTGCGCCGCCGGGTCGTGCTCGGTGCCGTCGGCTTCGTGCTCGGGGCCGCCGTGGTCTTCGTGTCCTTCGGCGCCCTGTTCGGCAGCCTGGGCCAGGCGCTCCGGACCCACGCCGTCGGCCTCTCGCAGGTCTTCGGCGTGGTCACGATCGTGCTCGGCCTGCTCGTCGCCGGTGTCCTCGACCGGATCCCCTTCCTCCAACGGGAGGTCCGCATCCACTCGGTCCCGGGTCGGGGCCTGGCCGCGGCACCGGTGCTCGGGTTCACCTTCGCCCTGGGATGGACGCCGTGCATCGGGCCCACCCTCGCCACCGTGCTCGGGCTCTCGGCCTCGAACGAGGGGGCGACCGCAGCCCGGGGCGCGCTGCTCTCGGTGGCCTACTGCCTCGGCCTCGGGGTGCCCCTGCTGCTCGCCGGGCTGGCCTTCACCCGGGCCTTGAGCCTGTTCGCCCTCGTCCGCCGGCACCAACGCACCGTGATGGTCGTCGGCGGAGTGGGCCTGGTGCTGCTCGGGGTGCTCCAGGTCACCGGGGTCTGGACCGACGTCACCGACGGCCTCCAGACCCGCTTCGGGGGATGGGACCTACCGCTCTGACCGGCGGCCCGTCGGCGGGACCGCTCCCGGTCAGCGGGCGGTGGACGTGCGGTCGAGTGCTCGTCGAGGGTGGGCCGCGCCCGGCGCCGCCGATGAGTTCGGGCGCCGGCGGCGGTCACTAGCGGGACTCACCCACCTCTCAGGAGACCGAGCCATGACCGCACACGCCTTCCCCGCCGCCCTCGGCTCCGGCGCCCCGGGCGCGACCACCGGCCGCCGCTGGGCGGTCGGTGCCGCGGCCGGCATCGTCTCGTCGCTCGTCGTGATCGCCTTCGTGGCGGTCGCCGAAGCGGCCGGGGCCCCGATGGAGGTCGCCGAGAACAGCACGAAGCCGCCCGAGCACATCCCGCTCCTCGGCTACGGGACGGTGATCCTCGGCTCCACGCTCGTCGGCCTCCTGCTCGCCACGGCCCTGGCCCGTTGGGCCGGCCGGCCCCGGCCGACCTTCGTGATCGTCACGCTGGTGCTGACCGCGGTCTCGTTCGCCTTCCCGGCGACGACCACGGCGACGACCGCCACCAAGGTGGTGCTCGCGGTCACCCACGTCCTCCCGGCCGTGCTGATCATCCCTGTGATCGCGGCCCACCTGCCACTGCGGCGGGCCGGCACGGACGCCGTCTGACGGCTGGCGACCACGGGCTGGGTCGTCAGGGGAAGCGGGCGATGGCCCTCGTGCGGTACTCGGCGGAGGCGGCGAGGTTGCGGGCCAGGC
>CAYQGF010000253.1:0-5986 GCA_964416885.1 uncultured Iamiaceae bacterium | reverse complement strand
CAGAAGGTGACCTGGTGCAGCGGCGTGCCCAGGTCGTCGAAGCTCGCCTGTCCGGCCGTCGGGCGGAGCGCCATCCGACGAACGTACGTTTGCGAACCCCTGTTCGTCAACGGGGATCAGGCCGGCGGGGCGGTGTCGTTTACGATGCGGTCGTGCCCGGCCCCGAGACTGCCACCGCCACCCGGTACCGCTGCACGTCGTGCGGGAACATCACCCGCTTCGACGTCACCGCGACCCGCCGCACCCGGTCGTTCCACCACTACACGGTGGGTGGCGAGCTGACCGTGGAGAGCACCGAGGTCCTCGCCGAAGAGGTCGAGTCGGTCGTCTGCACCTGGTGCGGGCCGACCGGAGCGGTCGAGGCGCGCACCGACCGGTAGGGGGCGGGCGACGTCGTGGCCGGGACGGCCCGCACCGCCCGCACCGAGGCCCTGCGCGGGGTGCTCGACGTCGCCCTGGCGGTGGCCCGGGCGATCGAACGTGACGGCCACGGCGATGTCCCCGGGCCGCTGCGCCCCCACCTGAAGATGACCCGGACCGGCTCCCGGGCCCGGGCCGCGGCCGACCAGGCCGGCGACGACGAGACCTTCCGGGCGCTGGTGGCCGAGGCCGTCGACGCCGACGAGCTCGATCCCGCCGGGCGGCTGTGGCTCACCCGCCCCGATGGCTGGGAGGCCGAGCTGGACGCCCTGGTGGCCGAGCACCGCGCCCGGGCCGCCGAGGGCGACGCCCGGCGGGCCCTCGGTCGGGAGCGGCGGGGCCGGGAGCGGGCCGAACAGGAGCGTGACGACCTGCGGAGCGAGGTGGCCCGCCTCGACGCCGAGGCCCGGTCGGCCCGCCGGGCGGCCACCGAGGCCGAGGCCCGGGCCACGACGGCCGAGGAGACGGCGGCCCGCGTGGCCGCCGAGCGCCAGGAGGCCGTCCGCCAGCTCAAGGACATGGAGGCCCGCTACCAGGCGGCCCTGGCCGAGCGGCGCACCCTGGAGGCCGAGCTGGCGGCGGCGCGGGACCACCCGGCCCCGACCGAGGTGCCGGCCCCGACCGAGCCGCCGACGCCTCCGGTCCCCCCGGCTGCTCCGCCGGAAGCGGCCCTGGACCGAGCCGCGGCCGCCGGGGCCTCGTCGACGCCGCGTCGACCGCGGCGACCGCGCTCGGCGAGGCGCTCGACCGGCTCTCGACGCTCCTCCGGCCCGCCGTCGACGAGGCCCCGGCGGCCCCCGGCCCCCCGACCGGCCCGGCGCCCCGCGACCCCCGTCCGGCCCCTCCCCGCCGCCGGCCGCCGCCGATCCCCGGGGGCCTCCACGACGACTCGGCCGAGGCGGCCGACGCCCTGGTCCGGCTGCCGGGCTGCGTGCTCTTCGTCGACGGCTACAACGCCACCCTCGGCACCTGGCCCGGGGAGGAGCTCCCGACCCAACGACGCCGCCTGGTCGACGCCCTCGACCGGCTGGAGGCCCGGCTCGGGCTCGACGTCACGGTCGTCTTCGACGGGGTCGAGGAGCAGGTGCGGCGGTCGGCGTCGCGGCGGGTCCACGTCCAGTTCACCCCGGTGGGGGTCGAGGCCGACGACGTCATCCTCGACCTGGTCGACCGGGTCGAGGCCGGTCGCCCCGTCCTGGTCGCGTCCGACGACGAGCGGGTGCGGGCCGGGGCCCGCCGCCGGGGCGCCCGGCCCATCGCCGTGGCCCAGCTCCGGGCGGTCCTGACGTGACCGTCGACGGTGTGGAGCCGGGGGTGCTGGCGTCGCCGCCGCTGGTCGGCCGGGGGCCGGAGCTGGCCGCCATCGGGGCCGTGCTCGATGCCGCCGACGGTCGCGGCGTGCTGATCGCCGGGCCGATCGGCGTGGGCAAGACCCGTCTCGCGGCCGAGGTGATGAGCCGTCGGGCCGCCTCCGGGTCGGTCGTGCTGCGCGTCGTCGCCACCGCGGCCACCGCCGACATCCCCCTGGGCGCGCTGGCCGCCGTCACCGACCTGGGCGTCCGGGTCGGTGACCGTCGGGAGGCCGTGGTCGAGCGGGTCGTCGGCGACCTGGCGGCGGCGGCCGATGGGGCGCCCCTGCTCCTCGTCGTCGACGACGTCAACCTGCTCGACCCGCAGTCCCACCAGGTCGCCCGCACCCTGGTGGAGCGGCGGGTGGCCCGTGTCGTCGGCACCGTCCGCACCCCGGGGCCGCCGCTGCCGCCGCCCTGGACGACCCCCGGCGTCGTCCACCTGACCCTGAGCGACCTCGACGCCGACGGCGTGGCCGAGGTGCTGGTCACGACCCTGGGCGGGCCGGTGGCCGGCGACATGACCCGCCAGCTCACCTCGGCCACCCAGGGCAACCCCTTGCTGCTGCGGGAGGCCCTCACGGTCGCCGGGAACGACGGGACGCTCCGACGGGTCGACGGCATCTGGTCCCTCGGCGACGCGGCCCAGCCCGTCGGCCGGCTCGGCGACCTGGTCGGCGGTCGCCTGGCCCAGCTCGACGGCGACGCCCGCGACGCCCTGGAGCTGGTCGCCGTGGCCGAGGTCCTCCCCCTCGCCCTGGCCGAGGCCCTGGTCGGCCCGCTCGTGCTGGCCGACCTGGAGCGGGCCGGCCTGGTCGTGCGCGACACGGCGCTGGGGCGCCCGGTGGTCCGCCCCTCGCACCCGTTCTACGGCGAGGCCCTGCGGGCCGGGTTGGGACCGATCGCCCGGCGCCACCACGCCCGGCGCCTGGCCGACGCGGCCGAGGCCGAGGCCGACCCCGGCGTCGACGTCCTGCGGGTCGTGGCCTGGCGCGCCGCCGCCGGTGGCCAGCTCGCCCCCGACCTCCTGGTGCTGGCCGCCCGGGAAGCCCGTCGTCGCTCCGAGTTCGACCGGGCCGAGGGCCTGGCGGCGCGGGCGGTCGACGCCGGCGGTGGCGCGGGCGCCAGCCTGCTGCTGGGCGAGATCCAGAACGCCCTGGCCCGCTTCGACGCGGCCGACGCCACGTTCGCCGCCGTCGTCGACCCGCTCGTGGCCGGCCAGGTCCCCGACGACCCCGACGAGGCGTCGCTCGTCGGGCTGAGCGCGCTGGCGATGAGCTTCAACCGGGCGTGGGGCCTGGGTCGGCACCAGGAGGCCCGCGCCCTGGCCGAGGTGGCCGCGGCCGCTCTGGCCCGGTCGGCCGCGGCCGACCACGGGGCGGTGCAGGGCCGTCGGGCCGAGCTGGCGGCCGACGCCGCGTCCCTCGCCGCCTTCTCGGGTGCCCCGGCCACCGCCGTCGAGGAGGCCACCGCGCTCGAACGGTCCGGCCCCGACGCCCCCCGCGTCGCGGCCCGTACCGCCTTCGCCCTGGCCGCCGGGCTGATCGGGACCGGTCGGCCGGTGACCGCGGTCGAGGTGTCGGAGCGGGGCCTGGCCGCGCTGGAGACCCTGCCCGATGGCTTCGGCCGGGCGGCCTTCACCACCAACCTGATGCTCACCCGGATCGTCGGCCTGGCCGAGGCGGGCCGGATCGGCGAGGCCGAGGCGATCGCCGAGGAGACCTATCGGCGATCGGTCGCGGCCGCCTTCCTCACCGGTCAGGCGGTGGCGGCGTGGGCCTGGGGCCGGGTCCTGGAGAGCGCCGGTCGGGCCGTGTCGGGGGAGCGGTGGCTCCGGGAGTCCCGGCTGTTGGAGCGCGACCTCCAGACCCGGGGCCGGCGACGCTGGTCGTTGATCGGGCTCGGCCTGGCCCTGGTCGCCCAGGGCCGGACCGCCGAGGCCGACGAGGTGCTGGCGTCCCTCGACGGCATCGATGCCACCGATCCGGTCGACGACCGCTTCGTCGTCGCCGACGAGGCCCGCCTGCGCGCCGCGGTGCTCGGTGCCCACGGCGAGCTCACCGCGGCCGAACGGCTGCTCACCGACGAGGCGGAGGGCGCGTGGGCCGACGGGGCGGCGGGGGCGGCCGTGGTCCTCTGGCACGAGTGCGTGCTGGTCGGCTCGTCCCGGCGGGCGGTCCAGGGTGCGGCCGAGCGGCTGGCCGCGGTCGGCGACGAGGTCGAGGGCGCCCTCCACCGGGCCCGGGCCGCCGACGGGGCCGCGGTGCTGGCCCGGGACCTCGACGCCCGCCTGGCCGTGGTCGACGCCTTCGCCACCGGCGGGGCCAACCGGCTGGCGGTGCTGGTCGCCCGGGCCGTGGCCGCCGAGGCGGCGAAGCAGGGCCAGCGGGGCCTGGCCCGCACCGCGGAGGAGCGGGCGGCGGTCAGCGCCGCGCACTGCGAGGGCGGGGCCGACCGCCCGGCCGTCGCGGGCGGGCCGCTCGCGGCCCTCGGTCCCCGCCAGCGCGAGGTCGTGCTGCTGGCGGCCAAGGGCCTCTCCAACCAGGAGGTCGCCGAGCGGCTCGGCATCTCGACCCGCACGGTCGAGAACCACCTCCACCGCGCCTACGCCGAGCTCGGCGTCGAGGGCCGCAAGGGCGTCGTCGACCTCCTCAGCAGGTGAGGTCGGCCGGGGGGACGGTCAGGTCGATCAGGTAGGCGGTCAGCGGGTCGTCGATGCAGGACGAGATGCGCCCGTAGGCGGTGTGGACGTCGCCCCGGTAGGTGACCAGCACCGAGCCCTCGATGATCCGAGCCGCGTCCTCGGCCTGTGCGAACGGGGTCGCCGGGTCGTTGGTGGTGCCGAGGACGACCACCGGTGGCACCCCCCGGATGGCGCCGGGGGCGAGTGGCTCGAGCGGGTCGACCGCGGCCGGCGCCCCCCAGCACCCCGGGAGCCCGGTGGCGAACCAGGAGCCCCAGAACGGCAGCTCGGCGGCCCAGGCGTCGACGAGCGACAGGTCGCCCTCGGGTTCCTCGGACCGCTCGGCCTGGTCGGCGCAGCGGATGGCGCCGCGGGCGTCGGCGTCGTCGAACCAGGTGCCGTCGGGCTGGCGGCCCAGGTACGAGTCCCGCAGGGCGAGGGCGGTGCGGCCGTTCGGGGGGTCGGCCAGGAGCTCGGTGAGGGCCTGGTCGAGCACCGGCCAACTGCTGGTGTCGTACAGGGAGGCGGCCACGGCGACGTACAGCTCGCCCGGGCCGACGGTCCCGTCGCGGGGCTCGGAGCCGTCGGCCTGGAGCTGGTAGTCGGCCGGCACCCGCTCCTGTTCCAGCTGGTCGACCAGGCCGATCAGGTCGTCCTTGGGGTCGGCGCCCAGCGGGCAGCCGGGGCGGGTCGGGCAGTCGGCCAGGTAGGCGTCGAGGGTGCCCTCGAAGCCGCGGGCCTGCACGTGGGCGTCCTCGGTCGGGTCGACGCCCGGCACGGCGACGCCGTCGAGGATCATCGCCCGCACCCGGTCCGGGAACATCCGCAGGTACTCCATGCCGATGGTGGTGCCGTAGCTGTAGCCGACGTAGGTGAGGAGGTCGTCGCCCAGCAGGTGCCGCAGGGCGTCGAGGTCCCGCACCGTGGCGCGGGTGCCGACCAGGGCCAGCAGGTCGCCGGCGTCGGCCTCGCAGGCGGTGGCCGCCCGCTCGGCCTCGGCCCGGATGGCGTCGATGTCGGCCGGGTCGTCGGGGGTCGGGTCGAGGTCGGGCTCCAGCCACTCGGCGTCGGTGGTGCAGTCGATCCGCGTCTCGCCGGTGGTGCCCCGTGGGTCCCAGGACACGATGTCGAACCGTTCGTCGAGACCGGTCGGGAGGCGGCCGCCGACGAAGCTCTGGGCGAAGTCGACGCCGGACGCGCCCGGGCCGCCGGGGTTGACGAGGAGCGACCCGATGCGGTCGCCGCTGGCCCGATGGCGGGTGACGGCGAGGTCGACGGTGGCGCCGTCGGGTGCGGACCAGTCGCGGGGGACGGTGAGGGTGGTGCACTCGAAGGAGCCGGCGCAGGGCGTCCAGGTCCCGAGCGCGGCGTGGGCGGCGGGGTCGTCCGTCGCGGGGGCCGGGCCGGGGGCGGCGGCGGGGCCCGAGGTGGTCGTCGAGGTGGTCGTGGTGGCGGCGCGCACCGCGGCCGCCGTGCCGGTGCCCCCGGTGCGGCCGCACCCGCCGAGCGCCGCGACGCCGAGCAGCGCGACGGC
>CAYQGF010000252.1:0-6017 GCA_964416885.1 uncultured Iamiaceae bacterium | reverse complement strand
GCCACGCCTTCGAGGTGTTCTGGCAGCGCTGGGGCAAGGAGATCGGCCCCAAGACCACCGTGATCCTCCTCGGCGACGCCCGGAACAACTACCACGCCTCCCAGTCGTGGGTGGTCAAGGAGATGCAGCACCGGGCCCGCCACGTCTACTGGCTGAACCCCGAGCCCAAGAACTACTGGGACACCGGCGACTCGATCGTCGGCGAGTACGCCACCCACTGCGACGGCGTGTTCGAGTGCCGCAACCTCCGCCAGCTCGAACGCTTCATCGACCACCTGGCCTGAGCCGGACGAGCCGCACCGCGACACACAACGGGGTCAGACCCCATTGTGTGCCGACAGACGTCATCGCGGGTGCCGGGTGGCGCCCCGGCCCTCCAGCAGCAGGGCCGAGGTGACCAGGCCGACGTGGGAGAAGGCCTGGGGGAAGTTGCCGAGCATCCGCCCGGCGGGCGCGTCCCACTCCTCGGCCAGCAGCCCGACGTCGTTGCGCAGCCCGACCAGCCGCTCGTAGAGGGCGACGGCCTCGTCCCGTCGGCCCATCACCGTCAGGGCATCGACCAGCCAGAACGAGCACAGGAGGAAGACGCCCTCGCCGCCGGGCAGGCCGTCGTCGGCGTGCTCGGGGTGGTAGCGGAGGACGAAGCCGTCGTCGGTCAGCTCCCGCTGGATGGCCTCGACCGTCGCCACCACCCGGGGGTCGTCGGGCGGGAGGAAGCCCACCAGGGGGATGAGGAGGACGCTGGCGTCGAGGGCGGTCGAGCCGTACGACTGGACGAAGACGCCCCGGTCGTCGACGGCGTGGGCCAGGACGTCGGCGTGGATCTCGTCGCAGAGCGCCCTCCATCGGGCCGTGGGGGCGTCGAGACCGGAGTGCTCGGCCCACCGCAGGGCCCGGTCGACCGCCACCCAGGCCATCACCTTCGAGTGGGTGAACGGCCGGCTGCCGCCCCGGACCTCCCAGATGCCGTCGTCGGGGAGCGTCCACACGTCGGCCAGATGGTCGACCAGGGCGGTGGCGAGGGGCCAGGTGGTGCCCTCGTGGTCACCCAGCCCGGCGGTGACCGACTGGTGGAGAGCGTCGAGGACCTCGCCGAACACGTCGAGCTGGAGCTGGCCGTGGGCGCCGTTGCCGACCCGCACCGGGGCCGACGCCTCGTACCCGGGCAGCCACGGCACCTCCCACTCCGGCAACCGGCGCTCCCCGGCGCAGCCGTACATGATCTGCACCTGGTCGGGCCGGCCGGCGACCGCCCGCAGCAGCCACTCCCGCCAGGCTGCGGCCTCCTCGGCGTGGCCGGCCTGGAGCAGGGCCAGCAGGGTGTAGGTGGCGTCGCGGAGCCAGCAGTACCGGTAGTCCCAGTTGCGGGTGCCGCCGACCAGCTCGGGGAGCGACGTCGTCGGCGCCGCCACCATGCCGCCGGTGGGGGCGTAGGTCAGGCCCTTGAGGACGGTGAGCGACGACCGCACGACCTCCTCCCACCGGCCCTCGACCCGGTCGCAGGCGCTCCACCCCTCCCACCACCGGGTCGTGCGCTCGACCGCGGCGGCCACCGCCGTCGGCGGGCGGGGCCGCTCGTGCGACGGCTGCCACGTCAGGGCGAAGCCGACCTCGTCACCGGGCCCGACCTCGAACCGGGCCCGGTGGGTCCAGCCGTCGGGCTCGAGCCGCACCGGGCCCCGGAGCTCCAGGGCGTCGGGGCCGGCGACGAAGCGCAGCCCCCCGTCAGCCTGCTGCACCCACGGCGTGATCGACCCGTAGTCCGGTCGCACGATCAGCTCGACCTCGACCGGCACCCGCCCGGCGACGCCCTGGACCAGCCGGACCACCTCCAGGGTGCCGTCGCGCACGGGCATGCAGTCGACGACCCGGACCGTGCCGTCCGGCGTGGTCGTCTCGGTCTCCAGCACCAGGGTGCCGGGCCGGTAGCGCCGCTCGACCCGGGTCGGTCGGCCGGCGGGGGCGATCCGCCAACGACCGTGCTCGGGGCCGCCGAGGAGGGCGGCGAAGCAGGCCGGGCTGTCGAAGCGGGGGAACGTCAGCCAGTCGACTGACCCGTCCCGGTCGACCAGGGCAGCCGACTCGGTGTCCGAGAGCAGGGCGTGGTCCTCGATGCGGCCGGGCACGACCTGCAGTGTGGCCGGCGGGCGAGGGCTACCGTCGTCGGCGACATGAGACCGACCGAACGAGCCCGGCGCGGGACCGTCGCCCTGGTGGCGGTGGCGATCACCCTCCTCGGCCTGACGGCCGAGGTCGCCCTCCCCGTGACCGCGGCCGCGGCCACAGCCCGGGGCGAGGGCGACCGCGGCGGCGACGGCCTCACCGCCGAGCCGATCGCCCCGACCCCGACCGAGCCGGCGCAGGTCGACATCGTGGGCGGCACCGAGGCACCGGCGGGGGCGTGGCCGTCGCAGGTCGGGCTGGTCGTCGCCGGCCGCTCGGCGCGGGCCGGCCAGTTCTGCGGGGGCACCCTCGTCTCCCGCACGTGGGTCCTCACCGCGGCCCACTGCCTGCGGGACATCGGCCATCGGCCCACGCCGGGGCAGGTCGACGTGTTCCTCGGGAGCCACGACCTGGGCACCGGGGGGACCCGCATCCGGGCCGTCCAGTTCGTGATCCACCCGGGCTGGGACCTCGTCCAGGGCCGCAACGACATCGCCCTGGTGCGGATGGACCGGCCGGCGCCGGCCTCGATCCCGTTCCAGGCCCTGACGGCGCAGGGGGTCAGCCCGGTCGCCGGCACCCCCGTCACCGTGACCGGCTGGGGGGTGACCTCCGAGCGGGCCACCTCGGCCCCGGTCCGGCTCCGCCAGGTCACCCTCGACGTGGCGACACCGGCCGCCTGTGCCGGGGCCTACCCCGGCTACTACCAGCAGTCGACCATGGTCTGCGCGGCCCGCGCCGGCAAGGACTCCTGCTACGGCGACAGCGGTGGCCCCCTTCTCGTGGACCGGGGCGGGACCTGGACGCAGGTCGGCATCGTCAGCACGGGCGAGGGCTGCGCCCGGTCCGGCTATCCCGGCATCTACACCAAGCTGGCCGCCTTCTCGTCCTGGGTGGCGGGCGTCATCCGCTACGGCCCGCACGCCGATGCCGGCGCCTTCGTCGACCGGATGTGGCGCGACGCCTTCAACCGGCCCCCGACCGCGGTCGAGGCCTACAGCGGCGTCGTCGACCTCCAGGCCGGCCGGACGCCGGGTGCCTACGCCGCCGAGGTCCTCGGCCGGAAGACGTTCGACGACCGCACCGGCGCCGTCGTCCGCCTCTACCAGGCGATCTTCCGCCGCCGCCCCGACACCGGCGGGATGACCTTCTGGTGGCAGCGGGCCATGGGGGGCGCCTCGGTGCCCCGCATCGCCGAGCAGATGGTCGCGGCCCCCGAGTTCCGACAGACCTACGGCTCCCTCGACGACACCGCCTTCGTCGACCTCGTGTACCAGAACGTGCTGGGGCGCGCCCCGTCCGCCCCCGACCGGGCCTACTGGGTCGACGAGCTGCGGAGCGGGCGGCGGACCCGGGGCCGGGTGATGGTCGGCTTCTCCGAGTCACCCGAGTACAAGGGGCTCACGGCCGGCCCGGTGCGGGTGACGGGGGCCTTCTTCGCCCTGGTCCGTCGGGTGCCGACGACAGCGGAGCTGGCGACCTGGCAGGGGAGCGGGTGGGAGCCGATCACCACCTTCCTGCTCGCCAGCTACGCCTACGCCGCCCGCTTCTGACGCCGGGGGCCGTCAGCCCTCCTTGGCGCCCTTCTTGCGGCCGAAGCGCCGGCCCTTCTTGCGCTCGTCGCCGTCGCCCAGGCCCCCGGCGCCGTCGTCCGGCTCGGCCGACGAGGCCGGTTCGTCCGGCTCCTCGGGGAGGTGCATCGGTGCCCCGGACAGGGCGTCGAGCACCAGGTTGAGGCTGACGAACGGGTCCCGGGCCAGCTCGGCGGCATCGACGGGGTCGGGGTCGCTCAGCCGGCCGGTGGCGTCGAAGGACATGGCGTCGCCGGCGGTGGCGACCCGCAGGTGCTCGCCGCTGGCCGAGACCTCGACCTCGCCCTGGAGGACGATGATCAGGCCCGATCCGTGCTGGGCGTCGAGGAGCACGGTCCCCGAGCGGACGAGCAGGTTGAGGACGCCGTGGCCGATGTCGACGCCGGGCCCCGTCGGCTCGGCCCGCGCCCAGACCGCACCGTCGACGACGCCGACCAGCGCCGGTCCGCCCGGGTCGCCGGGGCGGACGTCGACGTCGGTGGCGTTGGCGTGACGGACCACCACGTCGTCGCCGACGCTGTCCTCGGTCAGATCGATCACTCCGCCTCCTCGCGGCACCGGGTCGTCGCCCCGGTGTGCCCCGACGCTACCCGGGTGTGGGCGCCCGGGGTCTGACCCCCCAGCGGCCACCGGGCCGGCCGACGTCCTACCTTGAGGGCCATGAGCCGCTCCTTCCTCGTCCCGGACGCCCTGGCCGACTACGTCCGGGCCCACAGCGAGCCCCTCGACGAGATCGCTCGGGCGCTGGTGGAGCGCACCGTCCTCCTCGGCGGCGTGGCCGGGATGCAGGTCGGGGCCGACCAGGCCGCGCTGCTGACGATCCTGGCCCGGGTCACTGGGGCCCGGCGGGCGGTCGAGGTCGGCACCTTCACCGGGCTGTCGTCGCTGTCCATCGCCCGGGGGATGGCTCCCGATGGGCACCTGGTCTGCTGCGACGTGAGTGAGGAGTGGACCGGCCTGGCCCGGGAGGCGTGGGCGCAGGCCGGTCTCGACGGTCGCATCGACCTGCGGATCGGGCCGGCCGCCGAGACCCTCGCCGGCGATGTGTTCGGTGACGAGCCGATCGACCTGGCCTTCGTCGACGCCGACAAGCCCGGCTACGCCACCTATCACGACCTGCTGGTGCCCCGGCTCCGGCCCGGCGGGCTGCTGGTCGTCGACAACACGCTGTGGAGCGGCGAGGTGGTCGAGCCCGACGAGGCCGACGCCAACCGCACCGCCATCCGGGCCTACAACGAGAAGGCGGCCGCCGACCCCCGGCTCGCCACGGTGGTCCTCACCGTCGGCGACGGCGTCACCCTCAACGTCAAGCTCTGACCATGCGCACCGTCATCCTCGGCCCCCATCCCGGCATCGAGCGGATCATCGAGCAGCGGCGCGCCACGGGGGCCGATCTGTACGACGAGGTCTGGGAGGGCGAGTACCACATGGCCCCGGCACCCCATCCGTTCCACGCCAGCCTCGACCAGCAGATGGCCGAGATCCTCGGCCCCCTGGCCCGCCGCCTGGGTCTGGTCGCACTCGACACGTGCAACGTCGGACGGCTGGACGACTACCGGGTCCCCGACCGTTCGGTGCACCGCACGCAACCGACCGAGACCTTCGTCCCCACCGCGGCCCTGGTGGTCGAGGTCGTCTCGGCCCACGACGAGTCGTGGGCCAAGTTCGACTTCTACGCCGCCCACGGTGTCGACGAGGTGGTGATCGTCGACGGGCACGACCGCACCGTCGACTGGCTCGCCCTGGTCGACGGGGCCTACCGGCCGGTCGACCGCAGCGCCGTCCTCGACGTCGCGGTCGACGAGGTCACCCAGGCCATCACCTGGCCCTGACCGTCGCCGGGGTCAGGACAGGTGCAGGCCGCACTCGGTCTTGTCCTGGCCCCGCCAGCGGCCGGCGCGGGCGTCCTCGCCGTCGGCGACCTTCGACGTGCACGGCATGCAGCCGATCGACGGGTAGCCCTGCGTGGTCAACGGGTTGACCGGGACGTCGTGGTCGGCGATGTAGCCCTGGACGTCGAGGTCGGTCCACGCCGCGATCGGGTTGACCTTCACCAGGCCCCGCAGGTCCCGGACGACGATCGGCGCCGTCTCCCGGGTGCTGGCGTCGGTCCGGCGCAGCCCGCTCATCCAGGCCGCCTTGCCGGCGAGCGCCCGGTCGAGCTGGCCGACCTTCACCGCCGAGCAGCAGTTCTGCGGGTCCTTGGCCCACAGCTCCTCCTCCTGGCGGGCGACGGTCATCATCCGCAGGTTGAGGCCGTAG
>CAYQGF010000251.1:0-6024 GCA_964416885.1 uncultured Iamiaceae bacterium | reverse complement strand
GTGCGTCGGCGGTGGCCAGGGCATGGCCATGATCTTCGAGCGCCTCAGCTGACCTAGCCGCTCGACGGCCCGATCCCTTCTCCGAACTGGGGACGATCCCGGTTGCCCTGGCAACCGGGATCGTCCCCAGTTCGCGGTCCGGTCCGGGCCGGGTCGGGTCGGGGGGCCGACGGCGGAGTAGACACCAGGGGTGGGCACTGCGGGCACCAGCGGCCCGGCCGCGGCGTGGCCGGCGACGGCTGCGGCGCGCCGCGCCCAGCGGTCCCGGTCGGTGGCCCTGACCGCAGCCGGGGGCGTCGCCCTGGCCGTCGCCGCCCTGGCCCTGGTGGTGGCGTGGGCCCGGGCCGGCGGCGACCTCGACCAGCCAGCGGGGCCGGAGACGATCCTCGTCCTCCTTGCGGCGTCGGCCGGGCTGCCGCTCCTCGGCTTCGGCCTGGTCGGCGGGTATCGCTGGCGGCGTCTGGCCCCGGTGCTCGAGCACGCCCCTTGGGTCGTGGCGGCCGGCTCCGCCGTGGCTGTCCACGGGGGCAGCGCCAAGCGGCAGGCCACCGTCCTCGCTGCCGTGGCCCTCGCCGCCGGCGACGACGCCACCGTCCTGACCGTGCTCGACGGCGCGGCCGGCGTCGCCCGACTGCACGCCGAGGCCGACCAGCCCCTGTGGGTCGCCCGCCTCGGGGACGACTGGGTCGTGTCGCCCACCGGCGGGGCCACTCCCCTCCACGCCCGCCCGGCGGGCCCGGCCGCGACCCTCGTGGCCGGCCAGGAGGGGATCGCGGCCGTCCGGGCCCGGGCCGCCGCCGCGGCCGCTGGTCGGACGGGGCCCGGACCCGCCTGACCCGGGCCGCCACGGCCGCCGGTCGGATCAGGCCAGGGCGTCGGGGCCGAGGTCGCGGACCGAGGTGGTGCCGGTGAGGCCGAGGGCGACGTCGATGTCGGCCCGGAGCACGTCGAGGACGTGGGTGACGCCGGCCTGGCCCCGGGCGGCCACCGCCCAGGCCCAGCCCCGGCCGATCAGGCAGGCCTGGGCCCCGAGGGCCATGAGCTTCACCACGTCGAGACCGGTGCGGACGCCGCCGTCGGCCAGGACCGCCACCTGGCTGCCGACCGCCTCGGCCACCGCGGGCAGCGCCCGGGCCGCCGACGGGACGGCGTCGAGCTGACGACCGCCGTGGTTGCTGACGACGATGCCGTCGACCCCGGCGTCGACCGCGGCCCGGGCGTCCTCGGCGTCGAGCACGCCCTTGACGACGAGCTTGCCGTCCCAGTGCTCCCGGACCCAGGCGATGTCGTCCCAGGTGACCGATGGGTCGAACTGGGCGTCGACCCAGTCCTTGAAGGCGTCGGGGGTGCGGGCGCCGGGCACCGCGTCCTCCAGGTTGCCGAAGGTGAGCGGCTTGCCCCCGAGGGCGACGTCGCGGACCCACTGGGGGTGGCTCACCAGGTCGAGGCCGCGCCGGGCCTTGGCCCACGGGGCGACGTCGCCGACCATGGCGTTGCGGGTGTCGCGGTGGCGGGCGCCGACCACGGCCAGGTCGACGGTCAGGACGAGCACCGGGCTCCCGACCGCCGCGGCCCGCGCCATCAGCCCCTCGGCGTAGGAGCGGTCGCGCATCACGTAGAGCTGGAACCACGGCGGGCGGCTGGTCGCGTCGGCGACCTCCTCGATCGGGCAGATCGACACCGTCGACTCGACGAACGGGACGCCCGCGGCCTCGGCCGCCCGGGCCGCCTGGACCTCGGCGCGGGGCGCGAACATCCCGCCCAGCCCGACCGGCCCGAGGATCACGGGCAGGCTCAGCTCCTGGCCCAGGACGGTGACGGCCTGCTCCCGGGCCGACACGTCGCGCATGACCCGCTGGCGGAGCGTCACCGCAGCCAGGTCGGCCACGTTGGCGGCCATGGTGGCCTCGTCGTAGGCGCCGCCGTCGATGTAGTCGAACAACTGGCGGGGCAACCGGCGCCGGGCCAGCTCCCGATAGTCGGAGATGGTGGCGGGGGCCAGCCCCAGAGGTCGGTCAGCCGCGAAGCGCATGAGGACGGACCGTAGGCGTACGGAAGGTGCCAGGCACCTTCCGTACGCGGGGCGGCGTCAGGCCTCCAGCCAGCCGATCGCCGACAACGTGGCCCGGCAGAACGGGCCCAGGGCCGCGGCGTCGAGCTCGTCCCGGCCGAACCAGCGGAGGTCGAGGGCCTCCTCCCCGTCGGCCACCGGGTCGCCTCCGGCGATCGTCGCCGACCAGACGGGGCTGACGTAGGCGACACGGTCGCCGTTCGGGTACGTCACCTCGAAGCCGGGCCCACCGACGACGCCGAGCACCGCTCCCAGCTCGACCTCGATGCCGGCCTCCTCCCGCGCCTCCCGGCGCGCCGCCGTCGCCGGGTCCTCCCCCGGCTCGACCATCCCTCCGATCGTCTCCCACCGGCCCGAGGCGTGGTGGAGCATCAGCAGCACCGCACCGTCCTCCCGCACCGGCAGCACCGCGACCGAGGGGAGGAGGAGCAGGTCGTGGCCCACCGCGGCCCGAAGGCGGGCGACATACGGCGACATCCCCATCGGCGCGACGCTACGCCTGGCGGGTGACCTCGACGACGACGTCGAGCTCCTGGCTCCCGCCGCCGGCGTAGACACCCCGGAACGGTGGGACGTCGTGGTAGTCGCGGGCCGCGGCGACCCGGACGTGGCGGTCGGCCACCGCCGCGAGCGACGTCGGGTCGAGGGGCCAGACCGCACCGGTCCAGGCCGCGACCCAGGCGTGGCTCTCGCCGACCGCGGCCTCGCCGATCGCCGGGTCGTCGTGGGGGTGCAGGTAGCCGCTGACGTACCAGGCGGGGATGCCGATCGCCCGCAGGAGGGCGAGGGAGAGGTGGGCGAAGTCCTGGCAGACGCCCCGGCCGGCGGCGAGGACCTCCGAGGCCGTGGTGGTGACCCCGGTGAAGCCCTGCTCGTAGCCGAGGCGGTCGTGGACGAAGCCGACTGCGGCCTCGGCGGCGGCGGCCGGTGTGTCGGCGGTGCGGCGGATGTCGTCGGCTGCGCTGCGCACCGCGTCGTCGGCGAGCCCGACCACGGGGGTCGGCACGAGCATCTCGAAGAAGCGGTCCCGGATGGCCTCGGACCCGAGGTCCTCCCAGGTCGCCTCCCCCGGGCCCGCCGCGGTCACGCCGGTCTCGACCATCGCCTTCGCCACGACCGACAGCTCGGTGTGCGGCACCTGGACGTCGAAGTGGTGGACGTTGCTGCCCCAGTAGTCGATGTGGTTGACGACCCGGGCCGCCGGTGTGACGTCGAGGCTCCACGACAGCACGGTCTGGTGCCGATCGCTCCGGGGCCGCATCCGGGCCTCGTTGTAGGAGCTGGTGACCGGGGCGTCGTACCGGTAGGTGGTCGTGTGGGTGACGGCGTGACGGCTGGGCATGACGGGCTCCGTTCTCACACCGCGGTCTCGGCGTGCCACTCGACCAGGTCGGCCCGGCGGAAGTGACGGGCCCGGACCAGCTCGTCGGCCCGTCGGCAGGCGTCCTGGAGCCGGGCGAGCGTCGCCTCGGTGGTGCGGGCCAGGTCGTCGGGGCCGGTGTAGGTGAGCTCGGCCCGGACCCGGCCGATGATCCGCACCGCGGTGTCGGGCGTGCCGGTGGAGGTCGAGACGGCACGCAGGCAGGACTCGGCCTGGTCGAGGGCGTAGGCGACCGACCGGGGCAGGTCCTCGGCCTGGAGCAGCATGGCGAGGGCCCGGGTGCGGGTGATGTCGCCGCCGTAGGTGCGGAGGAAGGCGTCGTTGGCCCCGCAGCTCACGAGCACGCTCGACCAGCGGGACGGGTCGTCGGAGCCGGTGTTGGCGCCGAGCAGCCGGGCGGTCATGTCGACCCGTTCGAGGCAGCGGCCGATGGTGAGGAACCGCCAGCCGTCGTCGTGGAGCACCACCGTGTCGATCAGCCCGCCGATCAGGGCGACCCGCTCCCGCACCCAGCGGAAGAAGAGGTAGGGACCGAGGGCGCGGGCCGCCCGGACCTGGGCGTCGAGCTCGTGGTGGGTGCGGTTGATCGCCTCCCACACGTCGGTGGCGAGCGTCTCCCGCAGGCCTCGGGCGTTGCTGCGGGCCAGGCGGAGCGAGCCGGCGACCGAGCTGGGGTTGTCGGGGTCGTAGGCCAGTAGCTCGGTGGCCCGCCACAGGTCGACGGCCTCGACCTCGGCGCTCCCGGCCAGCCCCATGGCGGCGAGGAGGGTGGCGCCGACGTTCTCGTCGCCGGCGTCGGCCAGCATCCGGTGGACGTGGACGTCGAGCAGCCGGGCGGTGTCGTCGGCCCGCTCGATGTAGCGGCCCATCCAGTAGAGCGATTCGGCGATCCGGCTCAGCATCGGTCCGCTCCGCCGCTCATAGGTGCGAACTTTGAGTGGTTTGTTCCGCCAGGCGGTCTTTTGCGCTCAAAGTTCGAGGGGGTGGGCGGATCGGGGGCGGGATCGGGGGGCGTCTGCTGCTGTTGGAGCTGTTGTTGGTGCTGGCGCTCGTGGTCGTCGGCCGGACCGAACTGGAGCGGGACGGGGGCGACCTCGCGGCCCGCCGCGGGCCGGTCGGCGCCATCGAGGACCACCGCCGGCACCTGGGCGGTGACGCCGACCGGGGCCGCGACCGTCGTGTCCTGGAGGACCCAGGTGTCCTTCGACCCGCCGCCCTGGCTGGAGTTCACGACCAGGCTGCCGTCGGGCAGCGCCACCCGGGTCAGGCCCCCGGGCAGCACCCACACCTTCTCCCCGTCGTTGACGGCGAACGGTCGCAGGTCGAGGTGCCGGGGCCGCAACCGCCCGTCGACCAGCGTCGGCGCCGTCGAGAGCGTCACGACCGGCTGGGCGATCCATCCCCGCGGCTCGGCCAGGATGGCCTCCCGCGCCGCGGCCAGCTCCTCGTCGGTGCACGACGGCCCGAACACCAGCCCGTAGCCGCCGGACCCGTCGACCGGCTTCACCACCATCCGGTCGAGCCGGTCGAGCACGAAGGCCCGGGCCTCCGGGTCCTCCAGCCGGTGGGTGTCGACGTTGCGGAGGATCGGTGGCTCGCCCAGGTAGTACTCGATCAGGTCCGGGACATAGGTGTACATGAGCTTGTCGTCGGCCACGCCGTTCCCGATGGCGTTGGCGATGGTGACGTTCCCGGCCCGGGTCGCGTGCACCAGGCCCGCCACGCCCAGCACGGTGTCGGGCCGGAACTGCACCGGGTCGAGGAAGTCGTCGTCGATGCGCCGGAAGATGACGTCGACCCGCTCCTCCCCCGCCGTGGTGCGGACGTAGCAGACGTCGTCGCGGCAGATCAGGTCCCGGCCCTCCACCAGGTCGACGCCCATCAGCCGGGCCAGCAGGGCGTGCTCGAAGTAGGCGCTGTTGTGGACCCCCGGCGTCAGCACGACGATGCGGGGGTTGCGGACCGTCGGTGCCGTGGCCCGCAGCGCCCGCAGCAGGTGCCGTGGGTAGTCGTCGACCGGGGCGATCGCCTGCGCCCGGAACAGGTCGGGGAACACCCGGGCCATCACCCGACGGTTCTCCATCACGTAGGACACGCCCGACGGCGAGCGCAGGTTGTCCTCCAGCACGCGCATCTCGCCGTGCTCGTCGCGGATCACGTCGATGCCGGCCACGTGGATGTGCACGCCGCCCGGGGGCCGGATGCCGAACACCTGCCGGTGGAAGTGGGGCGAGGAGTGGACGAGCGAGCGCGGCACCACCCGGTCGTCGAGCACCTGCCCCTCGCCGTAGATGTCGGCCAGGAACATCTCCAGGGCCTTGACCCGCTGCACGATGCCGGCCTCCAACCGGGACCAGTCGCCGGCGCCGATCACCCGGGGGACCAGGTCGAGGGGGAAGGGACGCTCCTCGCCCGAGAGCGCGAAGGTCACCCCCCGGTCGCGGTAGGCCCGGCTCAGCGCCTCGGTGCGGGCGAGCAGGTCGTCGGACGTCTGGGGCCGGAGGGTGTCGTGGATGACCCGGTAGGTCTCCCGGGGCCGCCCGTAGCGGTCGAACATCTCGTCGTGGGCCCG
>CAYQGF010000250.1:0-6053 GCA_964416885.1 uncultured Iamiaceae bacterium | reverse complement strand
CCCCGACCTGGGCCCGGCCGCCCACCCCGACCTCCTGCTGGTGCGGGTCGGGACGTTGTCGAAGGCCCTCGGCGCCCTCGGCGGGTTCGTCGCCTGCGACGCCGCGGTGCGGGACCTGCTGGTCAACGTGGCCCGGTCGTTCATCTTCACCACCGCCCTCTCCCCCGCCGACGCCGCCGCGTCCCGGGCCGCCCTCGCCGTCACCCGCGGCGCCGAGGGCGCGGCCCTCCGGGCCCGGCTGCGCCACCACGTCGATCGGCTGGCCCCGGGGCACCCGTCGCCGATCGTGCCGGTCGTGCTCGGCGAGGAGGACGCGGCCGTCACGGCGGCCACCACCCTCCTGGCCCAGGGACTGCTCGTCCCGGCGATCCGGCCGCCGACGGTCCCGCCCGGGACCTCCCGGCTCCGGGTCGCCCTGAGCGCCGCCCACGCCGACGCCGACGTCACCCGCCTCGCCACCGCCCTCGCCGCCCTGGCCCGTACCGGTGATCAGGTTCCCCGCGCCCGGGGGGAATCCGATCACCGGTTCGAGGGGGAGGACCGATGATCGTCATCGGGGTGCTGGGGACGGGCACCGAGGTGGGCAAGACGTGGGTCGGCGCCGGGCTGCTGACCGCCCTCCGCGCCCGGGGCCTGACCGTCGCCGCCCGCAAGCCGGCCCAGTCGGCCGAGCCCGACGACCCCGGCCCCTCCGATGCCGACGTCCTGGCCGCGGCGACCGGCGAGGACCCCTTCACCGTCTGCCCGGCCCACCGCCGCTACTCCGCCGCCATGGCCCCGCCGATGGCCGCGGCCGCCACGGGCGCCCCGCCGTTCACCGTCGTCGACCTGGCCGCCGAGGTGACCTGGCCCACCGACCCGACCCCGGACGTCGGCCTGGTCGAGACCGCCGGGGGCGCGGCCTCCCCGGCCGCCGACGACGGCGACAGCGTCGACCTCCTCCGCGCCGTCGACGTCCACCGCATCGTCCTGGTCGCCGACGCCGGGCTGGGGACGCTCAACGGCACCCGGCTCACCCTGGCCGCCATCGCCACCGAGGGCTGGCCGACCGTCGTCCACCTCAACCGCTACGACGACGCCGATCCCCTCCACCGGGCCAACCTCGACTGGCTCCGGACGCGGGAGGGCCTCGACGTCGTCACCGACGTCGAGGCCCTCGCAGCACGGTTCGGCTGACCCGGTCAGCGAGCCCGTACGGAAAGTGCCTGGCACCTTCCGTACGGGCGCTGATCAGCCGGTGATCAGGTCCTCGGGGGTCACCTCGGCGGTGCGGCCCTCGAAGTCGATGACGTCGCTGACCTCGTTGAAGTGGGCCTCGGCGGCGTCGTACTGGACGAGCACGAACGACTCACCCATGAAGGCGTCGTCGGCCCCCGATGTGGTGAAGGTGATGCCCTCGTGGGCCAGCGGCGAGGTCACCCCGTCGAGGTTCCGCACCGCCTCCATCAGGGCCAGGCGGGTCGGCGCCTCGGCCGCCTCCAGGGCCTGGATGAAGACGTCGGCCTGCGTGTAGCCGTAGCCGATGATGGCGTTGCCCAGGTCGAGGTCCCGGCCCTTGAAGTCGGACTGGTACTCCTCGATGGTGGCCCGGAAGGCGTTCATCGCCTCGTCGTCGTCGTAGGCCGGGTTGAGGGGGTCCTTGAGGTTGGTGAGGCTCAGGACGTCGGCGCCGGCGGCCCCGGCGATGCCCATCAGGGTCTTGGAGATGCAGGTGCCCGACACCCAGGTCGTGGCGTCCCAGCCCTCGGCCTCCTTGGCGGTGAGGGCCGCGGGGCAGGCGAGGAGGGTGCCGCCGTTGAAGAAGGCGTCGGCGCCCGAACCGGCCAGGGCCGTGACCTGCGACGCCACCTGGTCGGAGCCGACCGCGTACTCCTCGACCGCCACCAGCTCGATGTCGGTGCCCTCGATGGCGTTGCGGAAGCTCTCCTCGTAGGTCGCACCGAACTCGTCGGACTGCCGGAGCATGGCGACCTTGGCGTCCGGGTCGTTCTCGGCCAGGTAGTCGGCGAAGGCCTGGGCCTCGAGGGAGTACGGCGACAGCGTCGAGCCGATCAGCCACGGGTAGTTGGGGTTGCCCCACGCGACGGCACCGGTGGCCGCGAACAGGTTCGGCACGCACAGCTCGTCCAGGAAGTCCCGGACGTTGATGTTGTTGGCCGTGCCCACGACGCTGAACACCGCGAAGGCGCCGCTGCCGTCGTCGCCCACCAGCTCCTCGATGTTCGAGGCGGTGCGCTGCGGGTTGTACTCGTCGTCCTGGTCCTCGTACTCGATCTCGACCGTCGTCCCGGCGAAGTCCACACCGCCGGCGGCGTTGGCCTCGTCGAAGCGGGCGGCCCAGCCCCGGGCGATCTCGGCGAAGGCGCCGGTGAGGCCGGACTGCGGGTACGACGACACCAGCTTCAGGGTGTTGCCCTCGATCTCGGCGGTGGGGTCGGCGGCGCAGTCGTCGACGTGGTAGTCGACCGACGCCTCCTCGGAGGTCTCGTCACCGCTGTCACCACCTCCTCCGCTTGTCCCCTCGCTGCTGCTGTCGTCGTCACGGCTGGAGCACGCGCCGACGAGCAGGGCCAGGACGGCGAGCAGCACCAGGAGGGAGCGGCTGCGGGAAAGCTTCATGAGGTCTCCTTCGGAGGGTGGAACAGGGGTCAGGGGGAGGGGTCGGAGCCCGAGTCGGCCGCCTCGGTGGCGACGGCATCGGGATCGAGGGCGGCCGCGGCCACCGGGGCGGAGGCGTCGCCCGGACCGGCCGGGAGGATGCGGTCGACCAGCTTGCGCAGCCCACCGACCACGCCGCCGGGCAGCACGTAGACCATGGCGATCAGGATGCCGCCGAAGATCGCCGGCGCCAGCACCTCGGTGCCCTCGACCAGGTCGTCGGCCCGCTTGCGCAGGATGACGAGGATGAGGGCGCCGATGGCCGGCCCGGTGATCGTGGCGGTGCCGCCGATGACGACGGCGACGAGGAACTCGATCGAGTTGCGGAACGTGACGATGGGGTCGGTGGCGTCGGCCGAGCCGTCGACCATCACCGACAGCGCCCCGGCGATGCCGGCGTAGGCCGCCGAGACCGCGAAGGCCCCGACCTTGACCGCGGCCAGGTTGACCCCGAGCGTCGACGCCGCGACCTCGTGGTCGCGCACCGCCACCATCGCCCGCCCGACCCGGGACCGGCTGAGGTTCCAGGCGAACAGGAACAGGATCGCCGCCACCGCGAGGCTCTCCACGTACTTCCACTGGTCGTTCTCGAGGAACGTGACCAGGCTGCCGAACTCCTTGCGGGGCGGGCGGATGATCGGCACGTTGCCCGGCCCCGAGATGTACTTGCCGGCGACCCGCGGGAACAGCACGGCCAGCCCGAGGGTGACCAGGGCGAGGTAGAGGCCCTTGACCCGGAGCGCCGGGATGCCGACGGCAACGCCGACCGCGGCCGCGGTGAGGGCGGCGAGCGGGATGGTGGCCTCGAACGACAGCCCGTAGCTGTCCATCAGGATCGCCGTGGTGAAGGCGCCGACGCCGAACAGGGCGCCGTGACCGATCGACACCTGGCCGTTGAACCCGGTGAGCAGGTTGAGGCCCATCGCGGCCACGGCGAAGTAGATCGCCTGCGAGAGGAGCTTGTTCTCCGGCGCCTGGAAGTAATAGGGCGCGTAGAGCAGCAGGGCGGCGGCGACGATGCCGACGACGATCCGGAGCGTCCTGCGGCTCATACTCGCTCCACGACCTTCTTGCCGAAGAGGCCGGTCGGGCGGAAGAGCAGGACGAGCAGGATCAGGGCGAAGGGCACGACCAGCTCGATGGTCGACAGCGACTTCACGTACCCGGTGGTGAGGGACTCGGCGATGGCGACGATCATCCCGCCGACCACGGCGCCCACCGGGCTGTCGAACCCGCCCAGGGCCGCGGCGGAGAAGGCGTAGACGAGCACGACGGCCATCAACCCGGGGTTCACCGATTCCCGTTGGGCGGCGACCATGCACCCGGCGAGGGCACCCAGTCCGGCCGACAGGGCCCAGCCGAGCATCAGCATGCGGGACGAGTTGATGCCGACCAGGCGGGCCGACTCGGGGTTGGACGCCACGGCCCGGAGCTTGAGGCCGACCTTGGTCCGCTGGAACAGCACGTAGAGGCCGAGGCAGACCACGGCGAGCACGATGAGCAGGACGACCGTCGACGACTGGATGCGGACGCCGCCCACCTGCCAGAACCGGTTCGACCCGGTGGGCGAGCCGGGCGACGACTTCGACGGCCACGGCTTGGGCATCGGCTGGGCGTCGTCGCTGAACAGCAACTGGGCCAGGGCGTTGAGCCCGAGGAAGAGGCCGAGCATGACGATCAGCACGTTGAGGTCGGACTTGCCGGGCCCGTGGACCGGCCGGATCAGGAACCGCTCGATGAAGGCGCCCATGCCCATGCTGAACACGATCGTGGCGAGGATGGCCAGGCCGATCGGCAGGGTCAGGGTGAACAGGTGGATGCGGACGTCGAGCACCGGCGTCATGCAGACCACCGTCACCGCGATCGCGCCGAGGACGGCCCCGATGTCGGCCGGTTCGGGTGTCAACCGGCCCGAACGGCCCATCCATCGTCGGAACATCCTGGTGAGCGCCCACGCGACGGCGGCCAGGATCGCCAGCCGGACCGTGATGGTGACGGACGACGGCCCGAGGGAGAACTCGGCCACGTTGGCGAACGGCAGCGTGAGCCCGATGCCGAGGCCGACCGAGAACTTCCACGCCAGGTAGGTGGAGAACAGGGCCATCTCGCCCTGGGCCAGGTTGAGCAGGCCGGTGGTGCGGAAGATCAGCACCAACGCCATAGCGACGATGGCGTAGACCGCGCCGTTGCCGACGCCGATGAGGAGGAAACGGGCCAACTGCTCCATCAGAACCCCAGGTACGCCTTGCGGATGGCGTCGTCGTCGCGCAGCTGGTCGGCCGGGCCCTCGGCGACGATCTCGCCGGTCTCCAGCACGTAGCCCCGGGTGCCGATGTCGAGGGCCAGGTTGGCGTTCTGCTCGACCACGAGGATGGTGAGGCCGTCCTCCCGGTTGAGCTGGCCCAGCCGCTCGAACAGGTCGCGGGTGATCAGCGGGGCCAGGCCCAGCGACGGCTCGTCGAGGAGCAGCAGCCGGGGCCGCAGCATCATGGCCCGGGCGATCGCCAGCATCTGCTGCTCGCCACCGCTCATCGACCCCGCGGCCTGGTCGCGTCGCTCGCCCAGGCGGGGGAAGACCTCGTACCAGCGGTCGATGTCGAGGCGGACGTCCTGGTCGGAGCGCAGCACCGCGCCGAGCCGCATGTTCTCGTCGGTGGTGAGGTCGCCGAAGGTGCCCCGGCCCTGGGGGACGTGGGCGATGCCGGCCCGGGCGACCAGGTCCGGCGACCGGGGCAGGGCCGCGCCGGCGAAGGTGCGGCCGCCGGTGGTGGCGATCTCGCCGCAGATGGCCCGCAGGGTGGTGGTCTTGCCGGCGCCGTTGGCCCCGAGCACGACGACGACGTCGCCCTCGTCGACGACGAGGTCGATGCCCCGCAGGACCGTGACCGCGCCGTAGCCCCCGGTGACGTCCGACAGCTCGAGCAGGCTCACGTCCCCGACCTCGACGTCACTCGGTCGTCCCCAGGTAGGCCTCGATGACCTTGGGGTCGTTCCGCACGACCTCGGGCGGTCCCTCGGCGATGCGACGCCCGAAGTCGAGCACGACGATGTGGTCCGAGATCGACATCACCATCGACATGTGGTGCTCGACCAGGAGCAGGGTGAGGTCGTGCTCGTCGCGCAGGGCCCGGATGGTCTCGGCCAGCTCGTCGACCTCGCCGTGGGTCAGGCCGTTGGCCGGCTCGTCGAGCATCAGCAGCTTGGGTCGGGCGGCCAGGGCCCGGGCCAGCTCGATGCGCTTCAACGTCCCGAAGGGGAGGCCGGCGGCGGGCCGGCCGGCCAGGTGGGCCAGGCCGAGGCGGTCGAGGATCTCCATGGCCTCGGCGGCCATGCGCCGGTTCTCGGCCCGGCCCAGCCCGAGCAGGCCCCGGCCGAACCCGATGCTGCCCTCGGTG
>CAYQGF010000249.1:0-6068 GCA_964416885.1 uncultured Iamiaceae bacterium | reverse complement strand
CGACCGGCTCGCCGGCGTCGCGGACGTAGCGGAAGATCTCGTGCCGGGTGGGGTCCCCGAGCGCCCGCGCCTGGGCCTGGAGGGTGCTCATGGCGTCGACGGGCGAGGGGGGCGGCCCATTCCCCGGATCCTACCCCGGTCGACCGTGGCCGGGTGGGCAGAGTTCGTATTTATCTAGTAACAACTAGATCTATGAGTTCCGACTCCCACGTCGCGTCGACCAGCGAGCCCGAGGACCCGAGGATCGCCCGGGGCGTCGTGATCGGCGCCGCGATCGGCGTCGTCCTCTCCTTCATCGGGACGACGATCGGCATGCTCTTCGCCGGCGTGGCCCTCGACCGGGCCGCCACCTTCGGGCTGTTCGTCGCCTTCTGGGGCGGGCTCGGCTTCGGCACCATGATGGGCGGCGTCCTCGGCTTCCTCCAGGCCACCGAGGACCCGGCAGAGGGCCACGACCACTACTGAGGGAGCGGCCGGCATCGGGCCATAGCACCTCCGAGGTTGCCCGCGGCGGAGGGTGGCCCGTAGAGTTGCCGGCCGGCCCTGGGGGCCCCGACGCGGCGCGAGGCGCCCGACCCGATCACCCCCACAGGCCACCGTTCGCCATCCCGGCTCCCAGGCCGGACCGAGGAGAGACCAGCCGTGCCCACCTACTCGCCGAAGGCCAGTGAGATCCAGCGTCGCTGGTACGTCGTCGACGCCGAGGGCATGGTCGTCGGTCGGCTGGCCACCGAGGTCGCCCGCATCCTCCGGGGCAAGCACAAGCCGACCTTCACCCCCCACCTCGACACCGGCGACCACGTGATCATCGTCAACGCCGACAAGGTGGTCCTCACCTCCGACAAGGCCGAGAAGAAGGTCCTCTACCGCCACTCCGGCTACCCGGGCGGCATCAAGCAGCAGACCTACGGCGAGGCCCTGGCCCGCAAGCCGGCCGACACCCTCCGCCACACCATCAAGGGGATGCTGCCCCACACCCGGCTCGGCGCCCAGCAGCTCCGCAAGCTCCAGGTGTACGCCGGCCCCACCCACCCCCACGCCGCCCAGAAGCCCGAGACCCTCGACATCCCTGGCGCCCGCCGCGCCACCGCGTAGGAGACCCGTTCGTGTCCAAGCCCCTCGCCCAGACCACCGGCCGCCGCAAGAGCGCCGTCGCCCGCGTCCGCCTCCGCGACGGCGAGGGCAAGATCACGGTGAACGGCCGCGCCGTCGAGGACTACTTCCCGAACGAGACGCACCGCATGGTCCTCTCCGAGCCGCTGGTCGCGGTCGAGGCCGTCGACCGCTACGACATCGACGTCACGATGGGCGGCGGTGGCCCCACGGGCCAGGCCGGCGCCATGCGCCTCGGCATCGCCCGCGCCCTCGTCGCCGTCGACGAGGAGACCCGCCCCACGCTGAAGGCGGCCGGCTTCCTCACCCGGGACGCCCGGGAGAAGGAGTCCAAGAAGTACGGCCTCAAGAAGGCCCGCAAGGCGCCGCAGTACAGCAAGCGCTG
The DNA here is from genome assembly GCA_964416885.1 of uncultured Iamiaceae bacterium. Classification (GTDB taxonomy): domain Bacteria; phylum Actinomycetota; class Acidimicrobiia; order Acidimicrobiales; family Iamiaceae; genus Iamia. The sequence continues at coordinate 4,570 of CAYQGF010000249.1, read as the reverse complement.
ACCGGGTGATCGGCCTGGTTGCGGTCGAATCGTTGTCCTCGGCAGAGCCTCGGACGGAACTGCACTGTGCTGGCCCGCTCATGTCGTCTCGTTCCTCGACGACGGGCCGCTCGGGCCCAGCCGTCCCTGGGTGTCAGGGGACGGAGCGCACGTGAGCGAGGCTGAGCTGTGACCCTGCGGTTCGGTACTGACGGTGTGCGGGGGGCCGCCAACACCGAGCTGACACCCGAGCTGGCGCTCGCGCTCGGGCGGGCCTCGGCGCGCACCCTGGGCCCCGGGCCGTGGCTGGTCGGCCGCGACACCCGCCTGTCGGGGCCGCTGCTCCACGCCGCCTTCGCGGCCGGGCTGGCCTCGGAGGGGGCGACGGCGGTCGACCTCGGGGTGATCCCCACTCCCGGCGTGGCCTTCCTCGCCGCCGCCGACCAGCTGCCGGGGGCGATGATCTCGGCGTCGCACAACCCCTTCGGCGACAACGGCATCAAGCTGTTCCGCATCGGCGGGCTCAAGCTCGACGACGCCACCGAGGCCCGGCTGGAGGCCGACCTGGAGGCGATCGAGGCCGACGGCATCCCCGGCTCGGCCGAGCGGCCCGGGGGCCAGCTCGTCGGCGGCCTGACCGCAGCCCCCGATGCCTGGGAGCGCTACGCCCACCACCTCACCCACGACGTGCTCGAGGAGCGACGCCTGGCCGGGATGAAGGTCGTGGTCGACTGCGCCCACGGTGCGGCCTCGCAGGTCGCCCCGCAGGTCCTCGCCCACCTCGGCGCCTCGGTGACGGTCCTCCACGCCGACCCCGACGGCACCAACATCAACGCCGGGTGCGGGTCGACCCACCCCGAGGTCCTCCAGACCGCGGTCCTGGCCCGTGGCGCGGACGTCGGCCTGGCGTTCGACGGCGATGCCGACCGGATCCTGGCCGTCGACGCCACCGGAGAGCTCGTCGACGGTGACCAGCTGATCGCCCTACTGGCGGTCGACATGCGGTCCCAGGGCCTGCTCCACGACGACGCCGTGGCCGTCACCGTGCTCTCGAACCTGGGCTTCCGCCAGGCCATGCAGCGGGAGGGCATCCGGGTCGTCGACACCGCGGTCGGGGACCGCCACGTGCTCGAAGCGTTGGACGCGCAGGGCCTGGCCCTCGGCGGCGAGCAGTCGGGCCACATCATCCTGCGCCAGCGGGCCACCACCGGCGACGGGCTGCTGGCCGGCCTCTGCGTCCTCGACGCCGTGCACCGCAGCGGGCGCACCCTCGGCGACCTGGCATCGGTGATGACCCGGCTGCCCCAGGTCCTCCACAACGTCCGGGTCAGCGGCGACGCCAAGGCCCTCGTGGCCGACCTGGCGCCCGACATCGCCCGGGCCGAGGTCGAGCTGGCCGGGCGGGGCCGGGTCCTCGTCCGCCCGAGCGGCACCGAGCCCCTCGTCCGGGTCATGGTCGAGGCGCCCACCCACGACGAGGCCGAAGCGGTCGCCGTCCGCCTGGCGGCCACCCTCCCCACCTGACCCGAACCGGCGGCAGCCGTCGACGGTCTTGCTCGACAGGTGCCGCACGTTCGGAGGGTGTGACATGGCGACGGGAACCTGCGGCAGCCGTGGGCGGTCTTGCTCGACAAGTGCCGCAGGTCCGGGGGTGGAGGGCGGGGGTGAGCGGGCCGGGCGCGTAGCATCAGTCGGTCGTCCGCCGACCCCGGGAGATCAAGGATGTGCGGCATCATCGCCGTGGCCCGCCGCACGAGCGACCGCCCGCCACCCGCCGCCGCGACCGTCCTGGCCCTGGTGACCGGCACCGCCGAGCTGGTCGACGGGTGCACCGTCGGGCGCGACGTCCTGCGCCCCCTGGAGCAGGTCGCCGACCGGCTGGCGGAGGCCGACGGCCTGCTGCGGGGCACCCCCGGCGTCCGGGCGCTGCTCGCCGCCCCGGACCTCGTGCTCGGGCTGGAGGGCGCCCTGGCCGAGCTGGCCGGCGCCTTCGCCGCCCTCGACAGCCGGCTGGAGGAGGTCCTCGCCGACCGGCCCACCACGGAGCAGGAGCAGATCGGCGCCGCCCTCGTCGCCGGGCGCGACGGCGCCTGGGCCATCGGCCGCGACCGTCTGCGCACCGCCCGGGCCGTCGCCGGGCTGGCCGGCCTCGGTGCCACCGATGCCGCGGTCGAGGCCATGGCCTCGGTCCAGCTCGCGCTCTCGGCGCTCGACCGCCTCGAGGTGCGGGGCCGGGACTCCGCCGGCATCAGCGTGCTCGTCTCCGGCCACGGGCTCGACCTCGATGCCCCCGACGTCGCGGCCGAGCTGGCGGCCCGCAGCGACGACCCGACCTACGGCTCCGGCTCGGTCCGGGCCGCCGCCGGCTGCCTCTCGTTCGTCTACAAGGCCGCGGCCGAGATCGGTGAGCTGGGCGACAACTCCGCCGGGCTCCGCAGCGCCATCGCCGGCGACGGCCTCCTCGCCCGGGCCATCGCGGCCGACGGGGCCGAGGCCCTCGTCCTCGGGCACACCCGCTGGGCCAGCGTCGGCATCATCTCCCAGGCCAACGCCCACCCGGTCAACAGCGACGAGGACGACGAGGGCGCCGCCTCCCGCCCGTTCGTCAACGCCGCCCTCAACGGCGACATCGACAACTTCGCCGACCTCAAGCTGGAGGCCGGGCTGACCTATGCCCCCGAGGTCACCACCGACGCCAAGGTGATCCCCACCCTCGTCAGCCGGGCGCTGGCCAGCGCCGCCGACGGGCCGGCGTCGACCGACCCGACCGACGCCTTCAGGCGCACCGTCGCCCGCTTCGACGGCTCGGTCGCCATCGGGGCGTCGGTGGCCGACGACCCCCACTCCCTGCTCCTCGCCCTCCGGGGCAGCGGCCAGGCCCTCTACGTGGGCCTGGCCGACGACCTCTACCTGGTCGCCTCCGAGCCCTACGGCGTCGTCGAGGAGTGCACCACCTACCTGCGGATGGACGGCGAGACGCCGGCCGACCCGGCCGACCCGGCCGGCAGCCGGGGCCAGGTCGTCGTCCTCGACGCCCGCCGGGCCGGCACGCTCGACGGCATCCGCCGCCTCTCCTACAACGGCGTCGAGGTCCCGGTCGCCGAGGCCGACCTCGCCACCGCCGAGGTGACGACCCGCGACATCGACCGGGGCGACCACCCGCACTTCCTCCTCAAGGAGATCAGCGAGTCGCCGTCGTCGTTCCGCAAGACCCTGCGGGGCAAGATCGCCGTCGGCGACGACGACCTGCTGGAGGCCCGCCTCGGCCCCGAGACCCTGCCCGACGCGGCCCGGGCCGGGCTGGCCAAGGGCACCGTCGACCGGGTCGTCGCCATCGGCCAGGGCACCGCCGCGGTCGCCGGCCAGGCCCTGGCCTCGACCCTCGCCGCCCTCGCCTCCGGGTCCGACCTCCAGGTCGAGGCTCGGCTGGCCACCGAGCTGAGCGGCTTCGGGCTCCGGCCCGACATGAGCGACACCCTCGTCGTCGCCGTCAGCCAGTCCGGCACCACCACCGACACCAACCGCACCGTCGACCTGGCCCGCGCCCGCGGCGCCACCGTGGTCAGCATCGTCAACCGACGGGGCAGCGACCTCACCGACCGCTCCGACGGGGTGCTCTACACCTCCGACGGGCGCGACGTGGAGATGAGCGTCGCCTCCACCAAGGCCTTCTACGCCCAGGTGGCGGCGGGGATCCTCCTCGGCTCGGCCATCGCCGCCGAGGTCGACGACAGCCCCGCCGGCCGGGCCGCCCGCTCCAAGCTGCTCGCCGGGCTGCGCGCCCTGCCCGAGGCCATGGAGGCGGTGCTGGCCGGGAGGGACGCCGTCGCCGAGGCGGCCCGGGAGCTGGCCCCGGCCAAGCGCTACTGGGCCATCGTCGGCTCCGGCGCCGACCGCATCGCCGCCCAGGAGCTGCGGATCAAGCTGTCGGAGCTCTGCTACAAGGCCATCGCCTGCGACGCCACCGAGGACAAGAAGCACATCGACCTGTCCTCCGAGCCGCTGATCATCGTGTGCGCGGCCGGGCTCCAGGGGTCGAACGCCGACGACGTGGCCAAGGAGGTGGCGATCTACCGGGCCCACAAGGCGTCGCCGATCGTCATCGCCGCCGAGGGCGACGAGCGGTTCTCGGCCGCCCTGAAGGTCCTCACCGTCCCCGCCGTCGACCCGGCGCTGGCCTTCGTGCTGGCCACCGTCGTCGGCCACCTGTTCGGCTACGAGGCGGCCCTGGCCATCGACGCCTCGGCCGTCCCCCTGCGCCAGGCCCGGGCCGCCGTCGAGCACCGGGCCACCGGGAACCCCGACGGCGAGCAGCTGCTGGCCGAGCTGCGGGCCGACTTCACCCCGCTGGCCGCCCGCTTCTTCGAGGTCCTCCGCCACGGCGGCTACGACGGCACGCTGGAGGCCGGCACCGCGGTGCGGCTCGCCTCGCTCCTGCGCTACGCCATCGGGCTCGTCCCGCTCGACAGCTACGAGGTCGAGCACGGCCGGGTCGGCACGCCGGTCGCCCTGGTCGAGGACCTCACCAGCGCCCTCACCGACGCCATCGAGGAGCTGACCCGCCCGGTCGACGCCATCAAGCACCAGGCCA
>CAYQGF010000248.1:0-6069 GCA_964416885.1 uncultured Iamiaceae bacterium | reverse complement strand
TCGAGGACCTCGACGGTGCGCACCTTCCACTCCCCTCCCACCCGGGCCATGCCGAGCTCGACCCGGAGCGTGTCGGTGACCGGTTGGGGGCTGAGGTTGTTGACGACGGTCTGGTCGACGACGGCGAACACCGTGCCCCGATCGCCGGCGAAGTCCTGGACGTACAGCGAGCGGACCTCGCTCTGGCTCGACGCCTGGGCATCACGCAGGTCGGCGCGGATCTGCTCGTCGTAGAAGCGGTCGGCCTCCTCGGCGAAGTCTCCGGTGGCGGCGTCGACGATGCGGTCGAAGTCGGCGTCGATGGTGGCGGCGTCGAAGTTGGTGAGGGCGATGGCGAAGTCGCGGGCCGCGGTGCGCATCTCGACCACCGCCGGGGCCAGCCCGTCCTCGGTGACGGCGGCGTCCTGGGCGGTGCGCCAGGCGATGGCGAAGCCGATGGTGCCCAGGACACCGAGGACGGCGACGATCCTCCACGCCGTCGAGGCGGTGGGGACCGGACGGGCGGCAGCCCGGGACCGGGCCGGGGCCGGCGTCGATGCGGCTTCCTTCTCCTGCTCGTCCTTCGCGGGCGCGGGGCGGGTCTGGGTGGGGCTCACGGATCGATCCTCCGGGGACGACGGGCCCGGGGGCCGGCGATCCAGAGGAGCACCGCACCCCCGACGCCGAGGGCGACGATGGGGACGAGGGGTGGGTTCGACGTGCTTCGCGTCCGCTCCTGCCCCGGCGGCCCGGCGGCGACCTCGCCGTCGGCCGCGCCCGGGCGCACCGGGGCGCCGGTGGCGTCGATGACCCGGCCGCCGGCCTCGATCGGGGCCGGGTCGTCCTGGCCCGGGGCCCCGGCGCCACCGGCGAAGATCGACTCGCACGCCGCCCCGAGCCGGGTGGTGGGCGTGGCCAGCTTGGGGTCGTAGGCGACGGCGGGCGGGCCGGGCGGGGGCAGTAGGAGCTGGGTCCGGAGCCAGGTCTGGTCGTCGCGGGCGCCGCCGCCGTGGCCGATGTCCTTGGTGGGGCCCTCGACGGCGACGGCGTCGATGATGCCGAAGAAGGTCGACGACAGGGCCAGCCCGGCGTCGAGGTCGGCGAGCGGCTGGCCGTCGAGGGCGGTGACGACGGTGCCGAGCGAGCCGAGCAGGCAGTCGAGGTTGGCCCGGGCGTCGGTGACGACCGGGTCGGCCAGCTCGGCCAGGTCGGCGCCGTGGCGCAGCAGGTCGACGATGTCGGTCCGTCGGGCGGCGAGGATCTCGGTGACGGCGGCCGTGTTCTCGACCGCAGCCCGGATGTCGGCCCCCGACTCGGTGAGGTCGTCGAGCACCGGCGGGGCCGAGGCGAACAGTGCCCGCAGGTCGTCCTCCCGGCGCAGCAGCTCGGCGCTGATGACCTCGGTCGAGCGGATCAGCGAGTGGACGTCCGCGGCCCGGCCCCGCAGGGCGGTGGCGCCCTCCCGGATCACGGTGTTGAGGTCGTCGGTGGGGATGGCCTCCAGCAGGCCCTGGACCGTGGTGATCACCTCCTCGACGTTCGGGGGCACGGCGTCGGCCGCGGCCGGCACCCGGGAGCCGTCGGGGTACGGGTCGGCGGCACCACCCTGGGTCGGCGACAGGTCGATGCGCTGCTCCCCGATGGCGCTGGCCCGGACGATGCGGGCCTCGGAGTCGCCCGGCACCTCGACCCCGTCGTCGAGCTCGATGGTGATGTCGACCCCGTCGCCGGCCAGCTCGACCGACTGCACGGTGCCGACCACCACGCCGTCGAGGGTGACGCTGAACCCGGGGCGCAGCCCGGCGGTCTCGGGCATGCGGGTGACCAGGGTGACCGGCTCCCGGAACGGGTTGCCGAAGAGGTTGTAGGTGCCGTAGCCGATCACCAGGGCGGCGATGGCGAAGAAGGTCACCAGGTTGATGATCAGCCGCCGGGTCATGGCACCGCCTCGCAGTCCCCCACGGGGTCACCGTCGACCTCTCCCCCGCCGGGGAGGCCACAGAGGACGATGTCGCCGACGACCTGGAGGAAGTCGCCCTGGAGCGAGTTGGGCAGGGCCGCGTTGTGGGCCGGGAGGTTGACCAGCAGGCGCCCGAGGGCGGCCTGCTCGGAGGCGACGGCCCGGGTGGCCGACCGCAGGGCGCGCAGGGCCAGGTCGATGCGGTCGAAGTGGGTCACCAGGACGTCGGCGCCCTGCTCGGCCAGTCGGGTCAGGGACTCGATCGTGGCCAGCAGGTCGGCGGAGGCGACATCGAGGACCTCGGTGGTCTCGGCCAGCTCGGAGAGGGCCCGGGCGTGCTCCTGGGCCGCCGGGCTGACATCGCTGGCCAGCTGGTCGATGTCATCGATCAGGGTGGTGAGGGTGTCGGTGCGGCTGGCGTAGCCGGCGGTGACGGTCTCCAGCCGTTGGAGCAGCAGCGACAGGTCGTCGCCCCGGCCGGCCACCGAGTTGGCGCTCTCCTCGATGATCACGGCGAGCTGCGAGGCGCTGATCGACGTGAACAGCTCGGTGCCCGAGGCGACCAGGTCCTCGACGTCGGGCACCACGACCGCCTGGTCGATGGTGGCCCCGTCGGTCAGCCGGGGGGCGTCGGGGTCGCGGGTGAGCGGGCGCAGCTCGACGAACTTCTCGCCCAGGGCGCTGGTGCGCCGGAGCCGGGCCTGGACCGCGGCCGGCACCGGGACGTCGTCGGCGAAGGCCACCTCGACGGCGACCCGGTGGTCGTCGGTCAGGCTGATGTCGGTGACGGTCCCGATGCGGACGTCCGCCAGCTGGACCGGGGCGCCGTCGGCCAGGTCGGCCACGTCGTCGAAGGTGGCGGTGGCCCGGACGCGGTGGTCGTCGCCCCGGGCGCACCCGGCCGCGCTGGTGGCGAGCAGGGCGGTCCCCACGACCAGGGCCACCACCCGCGCACAAAGGGGTCTGACCCCATTGTGTGCGCTCATCGGTCCCCTCCCCCGCCGAGGGCGCCGAGGAGGCTGTCGACCAGACCGTCGACGGTGCTCCCGGCCCCCGGGAGCACCGGGTCGTGCTGGGCGGCCGGGTCCGAGGCCAGCAGGGCGTCGACGGCCCGGCCCAGCTGCGTGGGGTCGACCCCCTGGAGCTGGGCCAGCGCGTCGGGGCCCAGCCGGACCAGGGCGGCGAGCTGACGGTCGGTCAGCCGGGGGATGGCTTCCAACAGCCCGGCGTCGAGCCCGGCCAGCACCTCGGTCTGCTCGGGGTCGAGCAGGGCGCCGATCCGGTCGAGGACGTCCTGGAGCAGCTCGTCGAGGTCGGGCGGCGGCGGCAGGGTCACCGGGGGCAGGGTCGGCTCGACCGGCCGGTCGGCCGCGACCGGAGGCGTCGCCGGCGGCGGGGCCGTGGTGGTGGTCGGGGCCGGCCCGTCGGCCCGGGCGGCCAGGGCCTCGGGGTCGAGCAGGCTCGGGAGCAGGTCGGTGATGTCGGCGAAGAAGTCCGCCGTCGGCGTGCTGCACACGTCGAGGCCGAGGCGCCGGCAGATCCCGGCCAGCCGGTCCCGCAGCCGGGAGGCGATCAGGTCGGTGGTCAGGCTCATGTCGAGCTGGTTGTTGACCCGCAGCACGTCGCGGTCGGGGTCGTAGGCCCGCTGGGCGGCCTGGAAGAGCCGCACGGTGTCCGAGAGGGTCGACTGGAGTCGGTCGATGTTGACCTCGAGGGTGCTGCCCACCTGGGCCAGGACGTCGATGTCGGCGGGCAGGTCCTCGCCGTGGCGCTCCAGCAGCCCGGTGAGGGCGACGACGGCCCGGTCGAGCTGGGTGATGGTGGCGTCGAGGTCGTTGCGGTTCTCGACCAGGACCTCGGCCAGCAGGTTGTAGTTGCGGATCAGCTCCTGGACCGATCCGGTGCGGTCCCGCAGGGCCGTGCTCAGCCCGGCGAGGGACTCGATGATGTGGCCGATCTCGTCGGCCTTGTCGGCCACGATCTCGACCGCCCCGGCCCCCTCCTCCAGCAGCGAGTTGATCTCCTCGCCCTGGCCGTCGAGCAGGGTGGCCATCTCGGTCACCAGGTCGGAGGCCGTGTCGGGGTCGATGCTACCGGTCAGGTCCTGGAGGCCCCGGAGCAACTCGTCGAACTCGGCCGGGACCCGGGTGTCGGTGATCTCGGCGCCGGGCGCGAGGGCCGGACCGCCGGTGTAGGCCGGGCCGATCTGGACGTAGCGCTCACCGAGGAGGCTGAGCGGGACGACAGTGGCCGTGGCCCCGGCCGGGAGCTGTTGGTCCTCGTCGATCGCCATCCGGACCAGGACCCGATCGCCCTCGGGCTCGACGTCGGTGACCTGGCCGATGGTGATCCCGATCACCCGGACCGGGCTGCCCGGGTACAGGCCGACGGCCCGGTCGAAGTGGGCGGTCAGCTCGTAGCTGGGGCCCCGCCCCCCGACCAGCCCGCAGCCGGCCAGCACCAGGGCCAGGGCCGCGGCCCCGACGGCGACGACGGCGCGCCTCACGGGACCGCCCCCAGGGCGCTCTCGTAGATGCCGAGCAGGCTGCCGCCCGGGACGTTGCCCCCCGAGCCCCCGCCCGAGCCGGGCTGGCCCGGTCCCTGGTGGCCCGACAGCGGGCCGGTGCGGTCGTCGCAGTCGGCGATCGGGTCGGGGCCGAGGGCCAGGTCGAGGGCGGTGTCGAGGGCCCCGCAGGAGCCGAGCAGGATGTCGGGGCCGATCGGGCCGAGCAGCTGGGTGTAGAGGTTGGCCCAGGGGTGGGGCTGCTCGTCGACCCCCGAGTAGCCGACCGAGGCGAAGCCCTGGATGGCGCTCGACACCAGGGCGACGGTCTGGGCCAGGTCGACCTGGTGGCGCCCGACGATCGTCAGGTCCTCGTGCAGCTCGTCGAGGACGTGGTCGATCTCGGGCTGGCGGTCGGTCACCAGGTCGCCGATGCGGGTCGCCGCCTCGGTCGTCTGGCGCAGCAGCTCCACCAGCTCGACCCGGCGGCGCACGAGGGTGCCGACCACCACGTTGAGGTCGTCGACGGCGTCGAGCAGCGCGTCGTCGCGCTCGTCGAGGGTGGCGGTCAGGGTGTCGGTGGCGTCGATCAGGCTGCGGGCCTGGGCCTCCCGGGTGTTCACCGTGACGGCCAGGTCCTCCAGCCCGTCGAGGATGTCGGCCACGTCGTCGCGCTTACCCTCGGTGATGCGGAGCACGGTGGCGATCAGGCTGTCGACGGCCTCGCCGTCGGTCTCCTCCAGCAGCGGCGCCCCGATGTTCTGGAGGTCGAGGGCCTCGGTGGGCGTCGTGGTCTCGGTGATGACGTCGCCTTCGGCGAGCAGGTGGTCCCAGTCGTCCCCGGCGACCAGGGCGACCGACTTCGAGCCCAGGAGGGTGTCGACCACGATGTCGGCTCGGGTGTCGGCCGGGAGCTCGATGCCGGCGTCGACCAGCAGGGTCAGCTCGACCTCGGCGCCGGCCTGCTCGACCGACTTCACCTGGCCCGAGGTGATGCCGGCGACCTTGACCGGCGTGCCCGGGGTGACGCCGGCGCTGTCGGGGAACCGGGCGAAGACCTGGTAGCGGTCGGCCAGGGCGCCGCTGTTGAGCAGGAGGGCGCTGGCCGTGCCGGTGGCGATCAGGGCCACGACGACGACGCCGATCGCCACCGGGTTGCGCTCGGTGAACGACTTCATCCGGATCACGCCGGCACCCCCTGGGTGGCGAAGCCGAACACGGAGGCGAGCAGGTCGGTGCCCCCGGTGCCGCCCCCGCCGAGCCCGCCGACCAGGTCGGGCACGAGGCTCTCGTCGGTGCACGTGGTCTGGCCGGCCAGGCAGGTGACGGTGATGCGGACCTGGAACCACTGGCCGTAGGCCGAGAGCTGGTGGTATGGGGCCAGCCCGGCCGGGAACGAGGCCAGGCCCTGCTCCAGCTCAGCCCGGTGCTCGCCCAGGACGGTGGCGATCGAGTCGAGGTCGTCGATCGTGCCCTCGATGTCGCCCTGGCGGTCCTCCAGCAGGTCGTTGAGGGCGGTCTGGACGTCGACCAGGCCGAGCACGAGCGCTTCGAGGTCGTCGGCCCGACCGGCCAGCGAGTCGCTGACGCTGGCGACGTTGTCGATCAGCCGGCGGACGTCGGCGTC
>CAYQGF010000247.1:0-6089 GCA_964416885.1 uncultured Iamiaceae bacterium | reverse complement strand
CGGGGGTGAAGTCCCGGAACCGGGGCGTGACGTAGTCGAGGACGACCTCGGCCTCGCCACCCCCCGCATCGCGAGCGAGGAGGACGCCGACCGTCTCGTCGTCGCGCAGCACGAGGCAGGCCACGGCGGCCTCGTCGACCGCGTCGCCGGCGAAGCCCGGGTTGAAGCGGGCGATGTCGGTGCTGTGGTGCACGAGGACGTGGCGGAGGTAGGCGTCGTCGGTCTGCACCTCGACCACGGAGTAGGCCTCCGGGTCGTGGCGGGTCCGGGTCAGCCGGCGCAGGTGCGCGATGTTGATGCCGCCGATCACCAGGTTCATCGCCACCCCGGGCCAGACGCCGAGCGCGCCGTTGTAGGCGACGAGCAGCACGCTGGCGAGCAGGTTCAGCTGGCGCAGGCGGAGCAGGCGGGACTGGAGCAGCGAGGTGACGAGGAGCACCGAACCGGTCCACCCCAACGCCTCGAGGGCGACCGAGGACATGGCGGCAGTCTGGCGTGCCTCGCCGGTGCGGTCGCAGCGGTCACAGCCGTGGCGGGGAGCCGGCCTCCGATCCCGGGACGGCCAGCGGGCACATCGGGCCAGGGCGAGATGATCCGTTCGGACCATGTCGGGTGTGCCCGGGAGGCCGATGGGAAGGGTCGGGCGGGGTCCTCCTGCAGATGGGGCAGGAGGACCCCCGCCCCCGTTCGCCGATCCCCGACCTCAGTCGCCGCCGAGGACCTCGTACAGCGATCGCTTGGCGTCGGCCAGGACCTTGGCCGCCTTGGCCTGCTGGCCCGGCGTGCCCTCGCGGAAGACCTGCTTGACCGCCGGCATCAGGCCCCGCAACGCCTCGGCCATCTCGGCCGGGCCCTCCGGCATCCCGCCGGCCAGGACCTCCTCCCACGGCGGCGGGCCCTCGCTGGCCTCGGCCTCGGCCCGGCCGGCGGCGGTGAGGGTGAAGCGCCGCTTGCCCTCGACCTCCTCGGCCTGCACCAGTCCCTCGTCCTCCAACATCTGGAGGGTTGGGTAGACCGAGCCGGGGCTGGGGCGCCAGGCCCCCTCGGTGCGCTGGTCGATCTCGCCGATGACCTCGTAGCCGTGCATCGGCTTCTCCACCAGCAGGGCGAGGATGGCCGCCCGCACGTCGCCCCGCCGGGCCCGCCACGGCCCACCGGGGCCGCCCCACGGGCCGAAGCCACCGGGGCCGAACCGGCCCGGGCCACCGAAGCGGCCCCGTCCGCGCCCCGCCCACCGGCTGCCGGGCCCGCCCGGGCCGGCCATGGCGTCGCCGTGACGGCCGGCGCCGGGGCCACCGGTTCGGGGATCGGCCCAGAGGTCACCGCCTCGCCCCGGGCGACCGGGACCTCGACGTCCTTCGATGTCTCGCATGGGTGTCTCCTTCGTTCACGATCCAGTTGCGATGCAGTCACGATATATCGCGATCGTGTCGACGACAACGCGCCCGGACGGCGCGGGACCACGCCGCGCCACCGAGCCGGACACCCGCGTCGGGCGGGGGACGCGACGTTCAGCGCGGGGGGATCGTCACGGTGGGCACATCGGCCCACGCCGCCGCCGGCGCGCCGACGAAGCACGCCCCGACCTGACCCAGGCCCCGACCCGCCATCGCCATCAGCGCGGCACCGGCCCGGCCGACCCGGGCCCGGGTGCCGGCCCACCGGACCCGACGCCGCCAACCGGGGTCGGCGGCCAGCGGGGCCACGATGCGCTCGAACGCGGCGTCGAGATCGTGCTGCATGTGACCCCCGACACTACCGCATCGGCCCGGCCGGGAACAGGGCCGGGACCGGGGCTCGGCGCCGCGGGGTCAGGCCGAGGCGGCGCGGGGGTCGAAGCCGAACGGCAGGGCCAGCCGGTGGGCGGCGAGCAGGTCGGCGTCGGCGAGCACGTCGGCGGTGGCGCCATCGGCGACGACCCGGCCGGCGTCGAGCACCAGCGCCCGCGGGCACAGCTCGAGGGCGTAGGGCAGGTCGTGGGTGACCACGACCGTGGTGACGGTGAGGCCCCGCAGCACCTCCGACAGCTCGGCCCGGCTGGCCGGGTCGAGGTTGGCGGTGGGCTCGTCGAGCACCAGGACATCGGGCCGCATGGCCAGCACCGTGGCCACCGCGGCCCGGCGGCGCTGCCCGAGCGACAGGTGGTGCGGTGCCCGGTCGCCGACGTCGGGCAGACCCACCGCCTCCAGGGCCTCGGCGACCCGGCCCCGGAGGGCGGCCCCGGTGAGGCCGAGGTTCGCCGGGCCGAAGGCCACGTCGTCGGCGACGGTGGGCATGAAGAGCTGGTCGTCGGGGTCCTGGAACACCAGCCCGACCCGGCGACGGACCTCGCGCACCGTCGCCCGTCCGACGACCAGGTCACCGACCTGCACCGAGCCCTCCTGGGCGGTCAGCGTGCCGTTGAGGTGGAGGACGAGGGTCGACTTGCCGGCGCCGTTGGGGCCGAGCACGGCCACCCGCTCCCCCGCGGCCACGTCGAGGTCGACGCCGTCGAGCGCCCCTCGACCGTCGGGGTAGGCGAACCGGAGGCCGCGGACCGACAGCGCCGGGGCCGGGCTGCTCGGGCCAGTCCCACCGCTCGGGCCGGTCCCACCGCTCGGGCCGGTCCCGCCGCTCACGTCAGCCACGCGCCGAGGGTGACGGCCCCGGCCAGCACCGGGACGACCAGGACCGCCACCGCCAGCGATACCGGGGCCGGCTCCTCGCCCGCCCGCACGTCGGGCAGGCCACCGTCGTAGCCCCGGGCCAGCATCGCCAGGTGCACCCGCTCGCCTCGCTCGTAGGCCCGGACGAACAACGTCCCCGCCGTGGCCGCGGTGGCCCGGGCCTGCCAGAGCCAGCGCGGATCGTCGCCCCGCGAGACCCGGGCGACCCGCATCCGTCCCGCCTCGCCGGCCAGCACGTCGAGGTAGCGGACCATGAAACCGGCGATGGCGACCATCACCCGGGGAGCGCGCAGGCGCTCGACGCCCCGCAGCAGGTCGGCCGGCGGGGTGGTCGAGGAGAGGACGATGGCGACGAGCACGCCGAGCGTGGCCTTGGCCACCAGGGTGCCGGCCGCGGCCAGCCCGGGCTCCGACAGCGGGATGCCCCCCACCTCGACCCGCGGCCCTCGACCCACCACGGGGAGGAGAGCGGCGAAGACCAGGAACGGCAGCTCGACCCGCATCCGCCGCAGCGTCGCCCCCGGGGGCAGGCGGAGGACGACGACCACGGCCCCGATCACGACGGCATGGAGGGCGAAGGCCCACGGCCGGTGGGCCGGGGTCGTGACCACGGCGATCACCGTCGCCAGCGCCGCGGCCACCTTGACCTCGGCCGGCGCCTGCTCGGCCCGGGACCGAGCGTCCACGGTCAGGCGGGAGGAGCCGACGGGGCCGGCGCGCCGGGCGAGGCACCGCCGGTCCCGCTCCGGCCGCCCTCACTCGGGCGACGGCGGCGGACCAGGGCGGTGACCCCCGCGGCGACCAGGAACGTCACGCCGATGCCGACCACGCCGGCCAGCCCGGTGCCGAGCCGGTCGTCGTCGATGCCCCTCACCCCGTAGTCGGCGGTGGGCGAACCGGACAGGTCGTGGTCGGACGCGCCCTCGGCGAATCCCTCGTCGAGGGCGACTCGCTCCAGGCCGTCGGGCTCGGAGCTGGCGTGGGGGGCGACGAGGAACGCCAGGGCCACGGCGACGGCCAGCCCGACGGCGACGAAGACGCCGAGGCGGACGCGACGACCGGTGACGCGACGAGCCGTCACGAGACGGCCTCGGCGACGAGCCCAGGGGTCGCCAGGTCGAGGTCCCGGGCCCCGTACACCAGGTCGGGACGGGACGCGAGCACGGCGCTGACGGTGAGGCCGGTGATCACGCCCTCACCGATGCCGATCAGGACGTGCACACCGACCATCGCCGCGGTGACGGTCGCCGGGTCGGCACCCCCCGTCCCGCCGATGGCGTACTGCGCCGAGAAGGCGATCGACGACAGGATCACGCCGACCGCGGCGGCCACGCCCGCGGCCAGGGCCACGCCGGTGCGGGTGGCGGGCAGCAGCCGCCGGAGGCCGACGAACACGAGGTACCCACCGAACGCCGTGACCAGGGCCATGTTGACGACGTTGAGCCCCAAGGCGCTGAGCCCGCCGTCGGCGAAGAGCAGGGCCTGCACGACGACGACCACGGTGACGCACAACGCCCCCACCCACGGCCCGACGAGCACCGCGGCGAGGACCCCGCCGAGCAGGTGGCCGCTGGTGCCGGCGGCCACCGGGAAGTTCAGCATCTGGGCCGCGAACACGAACGCCGCGGTCAGCCCGGCCAGGGGGACCTGCCGCTCCTCCAGCTCCTCCCCGGCCCGCCGCAGGGCGAGCCCGACGCCGCCGACGGCCACCGCGCCCATGGCCAGCGAGGTCGTCCCGTCGATGAAGCCATCGGGTGCATGCACGACCTCGACGGTACCGCAGGTCATTCGCAGTTGCGAACGAGCCGCAACGGGGGCGCCCCCGTGGTCAGGCCCGAGTGCAGTCGGCGCAGGTGCCGTAGAGCGTCAGGTGCTCGCCGAGGTCGAACCCGGTGCGCTGCTCGACCCGCCGAGCGAAGGCCCCGACCGAGTCGTCGCCCAGCTCGGCCAGGGCGCCGCACATCGTGCACACCAGGTGGTGGTGGCGGTGGTCGATCGGGTGGTACACGGCCCGGCCCTGGCCCAGGTCGACCCGCGTGACGAAGCCGATCTCCTCCAGGGCCTCCAGAGTGCGGTACACGGTGGACACCGCCAGCGACGGGTTGTCGCGCTGGAGCCGCCCGGCGAGGTCGTCGGCGGTCACGTGGTGGTCGTCGCCGGAGAGCACCGCGGTGACGATGGCCCGACGGCCACCGGTGATCCGCCCGCCCGCGGCCCGCAGGGCGTCGAGCGCGGCCTCGACGGTGGCGGCATGGTCGGCCGGGGACGGGTGCTCGTGCGTCGGGTGGTGACCGGTGGTCGCCATGCCCCCAGTGTGCCCGGCCCGGCCGGCGCGTGGTGGCCGCCGGGCAGGCCGGCTGGTTCGAGGGCCGCACGGACGGGCAGGGCTGGCGTCGCACCCCACGCCCAGGAGGTCAGGCCATGCCGACGGACCACGGTCCCCGCGTCAAGGACGACGAGCAGTACGAGGCGCTCCGCCGAGAGGGCGCGAGCAAGGAGAAGGCGGCCCGCATCGCCAACGCCTCGGCCGCTTCCTCCCGCTCCGAGACCGGCCGGAAGGGCGGCAGGGGCGGCGACTACGAGGACCGTTCGAAGTCCGAGCTCTACGACCGGGCGAAGGAGATCGGCATCGAGGGCCGGTCGAGCATGACCAAGTCGGAGCTGATCGACGCCCTCCGCAACCACTGACCCGATCTCGGTCGGCGGCTCACGGCACCGGTGTCCGGTCCTTCCGGTAGCGCAGGGGGAGGACGAACCAGGTGACGGCGGCGACGGCGACGAGCGCGGGGCCGACCCAGCGGGCCGGGGAGCCCGCGAAGGCGGCGTCACCCACCACGTACACCGCGCACCCGATGGCCAGCGCCAGGCACGTCACGCCCGTGAGGGTGAGGCGGTTGGCCGTCCTGATCATCTCCTCCTTGGTGCCGTCGCGGAACCGCAGCCGGTGATGCACCGTCGGCGCCACCAGGAGGATGGTGGCCACGGCGGCCAGGGCGACGGCCGCGACGAACAGGCCCCGGGACTCGCCCTGGACGCTGTCGAAGTTGGACGAGAAGGGAGCGGTGAGCAGGAACGCCAGCAGGACCTGGACCCCCGGGAGGGCGACCCGGAGCTCGCTGAGGAGCTGGTCGAGCTCGCGGTTGAGGCGGGCGTGCTCGGTCTCCCCCGCGGGTGCTGCATCGTCGGCGGCCACGGCCCCCTCCTCCCCCCGCTCGCCCCCCGCACACGACGACCGGCCTCGCCCGTGGCCCCGGCCTCACCGGGGCCGGCCGACCGCCTTCCGGGCGACGCCCGGCGGCCGGATCACGGTGCCGGCACCGCCGTCGACGATGGCCGCGGCATCGGCCAGGGCCCCGATCCCGGCGACCTGGCCGGTGCGCTCGACGAACCGGCAGGCGGCCTCGACCTTGGGCCCCATCGAGC
>CAYQGF010000246.1:0-6107 GCA_964416885.1 uncultured Iamiaceae bacterium | reverse complement strand
GGTGCCGGGCCGAGGGCCGCTCCAAGGCGGGCGTGTCCCAGCGCACCGGGGCCGACGCCGCCCTCGCCTCCGAGCGGGCCTACGTGGCCCGGACCCTCCCGTTCGCCGTGGCCCGCAGCCTCACCCGGACGGTGCACCGCCAGCCCCACGGCCCCCGGCGGGCCGCGTCGATCGTCGTCGGGACCGCCCTCGTGGCCAGCGAGTACGCCCGGGGCCGGCTGGCCCAGCGCGGCGATGCCTCGCCGGCGGCGTGAGGGCCACGACGATGCCGGGTGACCGATGAGCGTCACACCCTTCCCGTCGCGGGCCGTCGACGCGTCGAGCGGCGTGCTCGACGTCGACCTCGACCGCCCCCTGCCGAGCGTGCGGGGCGGATGCGCTCACGAGGCCCGGGTGCTGCTGCGCCGGGGTGACGTGCCGGTCGGTGTGGTCGACGTCCCCGTCCCCGCGACCGGGCTCACCGCCGCCGAGCTGGCCGAGGCGGTGGCGACCGTCGACGAGGCTCCGGTCGGCCCCGACCGGAGCCTGGCGGCCGCCGACATCAGGGCCGACGACCTGGCCGTCGTGATCGCCACCCGCGACCGGGCCGCCGCCCTCGAGCGGGCGCTCGACTCGCTCCTCGCCTCGGCGGCCGCCCCGGCCCAGGTCGTCGTGGTCGACAACGCCCCGTCCGACGACGACACCCGGTCCCTGGTGACCGCCCGGGCCGCCGACGAGCCCCGCCTCACCTACGTCCGGGAGGCGACGCCGGGGCTGGCGTGCGCCCACAACGCCGCCCTGCCCCACCTCACCGCGCCCTACGTCGCCTTCACCGACGACGACGTGGTCGTCGACCCCTGGTGGACGGCCCGGCTGGCGGCGACGTTCCGGGCCGACCCCCGGGTCGCCTGCGTCACCGGGCTGATCGTCCCGGCCGAGCTCTGCACCCCCGAGCAGTGGTGGATCGAGCGGGCCGCCGGCTTCGGCAAGGGCTTCGCCCGCCGGCTGGTCGACCCCGCGGTCGAGGCCGACGCCGACCCGCTGTTCCCCTACGCCGCCGGTGGCTACGGCTCGGGCGCCAACATGGCGTTCCGCACCGACGTGCTCCTCGGCCTGGGCGGCTTCGACCCGGCCCTCGGGGCCGGCACCGAGGCCCTCGGCGGCGACGACCTGGCCGCCATCCACGCCGTCCTCGCCGCCGGCCACCGCCTGGTCTACGAGCCGGCCGCCGTCGTGTTCCACCACCACCACCGCACCTACGAGGCCCTGCGCCGCCAGGTCTACGGCTACGGCGCCGGGCTCACCGCCTACCTCACCAGCCTGGTCGTCGCCCGGCCGTCGGTCGGCGTCACCCTGGCCCGTCGGGCGCTGGCCGGGGCCCGCCACGCCCTGGCCCCGTCGTCGGACCGCAACGCCCGTCGACCCCGCTCCCATCGGGAGCTGGCCCGGGTCGAGCGCTGGGGGATGGCCAGCGGCCCCTGGCGCTACCTGCGCGCCCACCGGGCCCGTCGACGCCTGCGACCCGACACCGCCACGTCGCCTCCGGTGGCCCCGGCCGCGCCATGAGGCCGGTCCCGGTCCTCCTGTACCACGGCGTCGCCCCCGACGCCCCGGAGGGGCTGGAGCCGTGGGTCATGCACCCGGAGCGCTTCGCCGCCCACCTCGACCACCTGGTCGAGCGGGGCGTCCATGCCCTGACCGTCAGCGAGCTGGCCGACGCGGTGCAGGCGGGCCGGCCGCTGCCGGATGACACCGTGGCCATCACCTTCGACGACGGTCTGGCCGACTTCGCCGAGCACGCCTGGCCGGCGCTGCGGTCCCGGGACCTGGCGGCCACGCTCTACGTGGTGTCCGGGAACGTGGGCGGACGGGCCGACTGGCTGGCGGAGCAGGCCCGGCCCCCCCGCATGGTGACGTGGGAGCAGCTCCGCCAGCTCGACGCCGAGGGCTGCGAGATCGGCGGCCACAGCGTGACCCACCCCGAGCTCGACACGCTGCGACGTCAGGAGCTGGTCGAGGAGGTGGGCCAGTGCCGCCGGGACCTGTCGGCCGGCCTGGGCCACCCGGTGCGGAGCTTCGCCTACCCCCACGGCTACCACGACCAGCGGGTGCGGGCCGCCGTGGTCGCGGCCGGCTACGACTCGGCCTGTGCGGTGCGCGAGGCCCTGAGCTCGACCGCGGACGACCCGTTCGCCCGGGCCCGGGTCACGCTGCGGGCCGACGCCACCGTCGCCGACCTGGCCGCGGTCCTCGACGGCCGGGGCCTGCGGGTGGCCCCGTTCGCCGAGCCGGTGCGGACCAAGGCCTGGCGCACCGTGCGCCGTCGCGCCCGCCGGCCCTCGGCCCGCCGGCTGGTCGAGCGGGTGCTCGACCGGGCGCCGGTGGTCGTGGCGTGAGCGAGCGCCAGCGAGCGAACCAGTCGGCGCGGGGCGAGCGCCAGCGAGCGAACCAGTCGGCGCGGAGCGAGCGCCAGCGAGCGAACCAGACGGCCCGTCGGACCGACACCGTCGCCGCCCTGCTCGTCGTGCTGGGGCTGGTGCCCCTCGCGGTCGGCTGCGCCACCAGCCGGGCCGGCCGGGCCGAGGCCGGGCCCACCACCCTCACCACGACCGAGCCGGCGGCCCGGCTGCTGCTCGACGAGGACTTCGACGGCGACACCCTCGACCGCGACCTGTGGGGCACCTGCCACTGGTGGGGGCCCGACGGGTGCACGATCGCCACCAACGAGGAGCTCCAGTGGTACCGGCCCGAGCAGGTCACGGTGGCCGACGGCGCCCTCCGGTTGACCGCGGTGGCCGACCCGATCACGGTCGACGAGGGCACCTTCCCGTTCCGCTCGGGCATGGTCAGCACCGGTCGGTCCGACGACCAGCCGGGCAGCGAGCCCCGGTTCGCCTTCACCTACGGACGGGTCGAGGCCCGCATCCGGGTGCCCGCCGTCGTCGGCGCCTGGTCGGCGGTGTGGCTGTTGCCGGTCACCAACCACCACCTGCCCGAGGTGGACATCGTCGAGGTGTACGGCGCCAACCCCGACACGGCGCAACTGACCTTCCACCACGCCGCCGGGAACCGCCACGGGGTGAACCGCGCCGTCGCCGACCTGTCCGAGGGCTGGCACACCGTCGCCCTCGACTGGTCGCCCGGCTCGCTGGTGTGGACGATCGACGACGACGAGGTGTTCTCGGTCGACAGCGCCGAGGTGCCGGACGAGCCGATGTACCTGGTCGTCAACCTGGCGGTCGGGGGGCCGGTCGCCGGCCCCGCCCCGGCGGAGGGCTTCCCGGCGACCCTCCTCGTCGACCGGGTGCGGGTGTGGGCCCCGTGATGACGACCGACCGGGACACCTCGTCGGCCCCGGCTCCACCGTCCTCGGTCCTGGGCCGGGGGCGAGCCGCCCTCCGGTCGCCCCAGGTCAGCGGGGGCGCGGCGTTGATCGTGGCGTCCGGGCTGACCACGGCGCTCGGCCTGCCGTACTGGCTGATCGCGGCCCGTCGCTACGACGCCGTCGACGTCGGCATCGGGTCGGCGCTGGTGGCGGCCATGACGCTCCTGTCGAGCCTGGCGACGTCCGGGCTCAAGCGCAGCCTGATCCGCTACGTGCCCGAGGCCGGCACCGGTGCCCGCCGCCTGGTGGGCCGGGTCTACGCCGTGGCCGTGGTGGCCAGCGTGGTGGCGTCGGTCGTGTTCGTCGCCGGTGTCGGCCTGTGGTCCCCGGACCTGCGCCTGCTCCACGACGACGTGCTCGTCGGCGGGGCGTTCGTCGTCGGCGTCGCGGCCTGGGGTGTCTTCCAGCTCCAGGACAGCGTCCTGGTCGCGGTCCGGCGCTCGTGGGTGGTCCCGGTCGAGAACCTGGCCTTCTCGGTCGCCAAGATCGGGCTCCTCGTCGTCCTCGGCGTGGCCGCGCCGTCGGTCGGCGTGTTCCTGTCGTGGGCGGTGCCGGCGCTGGTCGCCGCGGTCCTGGTCAACGGCTGGCTGGTGGCCACCCGGGCGGCCCCGCCGCCGGTCGAGGGGGCGGTCGAGCCCGGCCGGCGGGAGCTGACCCGCTTCGCCGGGGCCGAGCACGTGGCCTCCCTGCTGTGGAGCGCGACGGTCGCCGCCGCGCCGTTGCTCGTCCTCTCCCGCCGAGGAGCGGCGGCCAACGCCTCGTTCTTCGTGGCCGCCCAGGTGGCCAACTTCCTGTTCCTCGTGGCGAGCAACGTCGGCGACGTGATGGTGGCCGAGGGGGCGATGGTGCGGGACCGGCTCGGTCCCGTGGTGCGGAAGGCGGGCTGGCAGGTCGCCGCCGTCGTCGGCCCCGGTGTGGTCGCCCTGGTCGTGCTGGCGCCGTGGGTCCTCGGTGCGTTCGGAGCCGACTACCGGGGCGACGCCACCGGCCTGCTCCGCCTGCTGACGCTGGCCGCGGTGCCCCACGCCGTGGTCGCCCTGCTGATCGGCGTGGCCCAGGTGCGGGGCCGGATGGGGCGGGTCGTCGCGGTCCAGGCCGCCATCTGCGTGACGACCCTGGGTGGGAGCTGGGCCGTGCTGGGCCGGGGCCTCACCGCGGTCGGCTGGGTCTGGCTCGTGGTCCAGGTCCTCGCCGCGGTCGGCCTGGTCGTGATGGTCGTGCGGGAGGAGCCGGGGCTGCTCCGGCCGGTCCACGCCCGGCTGTTCCGGGCCGCCCGGTCCGGCGCCGGCCGGGTGCGGCGGCGGCGCAGCCGAGCCACCGTCGAGGCCGGTCTGGCCCGGGTGCCGGCCGACCTCCGGGGCGACGGCCCCTGGGAGGTGGCCGCGGTCCACGACGGCGGGGTGGTGCTGGTGTCCGAGGGCGAGGGACCGGTGGTCCGGCTGGCCAGCCGGGCGCGCGGCATCGACGCGCTGGAGGCCCGGGTGGTGGCCACCCGCGCCCTCCACGCCGACCCGCGGCTGGCCGACGCCCGGGCGCTGGTGCCCGGCATCGTGGCCGCCGCACCCGACGGCACCTGGGCGTTGGAGGAGCGGGCCCCGGGCCGCCGCCTCGACGGGCTCCGGGGCGCGGCGCGGGCCGACGCGGTGCGCGCCGCCGTGGTGGCGGTGGGCCGGGTGCACGAGGCGACGGCGAACGTGGTCGAGGTCGACGAGCGCTGGCTCGACCGGTGGGTGGGCGGCCCGGGCCGCGTGGTGGCCGCCGCCCTCGACGACCCGCGGGCCCGAGGCCGGCTCGACGCGGTCCTCGCCGGTCTGCGGGACGAGCTGGCCGGACGTCAGGTCACCGTGGCCCGCACCCACGGCAGCCTGGCCCTGGGTGACGTGCTGGCCGACGCCGACGGCCAGGTGACCGCGGTCGTCGACTGGGAGGCGAGCACCGTCGGGCTGCCCGAGGTCGACCTGGCCCACCTGGCCCTGGCCGAGCGCCGGGCTGCGGCGGGGGGCGAGCTCGGCCCGCACGTGGTGGCCATGGTCGCCGACGGGCTCGACCGGTCCGAGCGGACGGCCCGGGCCGCGGCGGCGCCGTTCAACATCGACGTGCCGGACGCGACCGTCGCCACGCTCGCCTGGCTCCACCACGCCGCGGCCCACCTGCGGGTGGCCCGGCCCGGCCCGGTCCGGCGGTGGTGGATCCGCCGCAACGTCGTGGCCGTGGTCGCGGCCCTGGCTCCGTCGACGACGGCCGCGCCGTCGCCCGTCGAATCGACGTCGAATCGACGGGCAATGGCCCGTGGGTCGACCGCCGAGCCTCCCGACCTGACGGAGAGCGTCGACACCACGCCGGCCCGCCCCCCGCCCCCGACGCTGCTGCTCGGCGTCGCCGCCGTGGCCCTGTGGTGTGGCGGGCTCTGGGGGGCCGACCCGGCGGAGATGACCGACCTCGGGCTGCTCTCGCTGTTGGGCCCGGCGAACCTCGTCGCCCTGGCCGTGCTGCTCCTCGCCTTCGGCCTCGAGGTGGCCCGCAGCCGGCCCGACACCTGGCGTCTCGCCACCCCGGTGGTGCTGTTCACCGTCTTCGTCCACGGCACCCCGGCCGCGCTCTACGGCACGCTCCGCTACGCCTGGGCGTGGAAGCACGTCGGCATCGTCGACTACATCGACCGCCACGGGTCCGTCGACCCCGGCATCGCCACGCTCGACGTGTACCACAACTGGCCCGGGTTCTTCACCCAGGTGGCGGCCGT
>CAYQGF010000245.1:1531-6142 GCA_964416885.1 uncultured Iamiaceae bacterium | reverse complement strand
AGGTAGCGGTCGACCTCGGCGGTGATCTCGTCGAGCCCGACCGGCATGTGGGCGACCATGTGGTCGATCGCCTGCTGGCGGCTCCACCCGAGGGCGTGCATCCCGGTGTCGACCACCAGCCGGCAGGCCCGCCAGGCGTCGTTGACGAGCATCCCGACCCGGTCGAGGTCGGTGGCGTAGAGCCCCATCTCGTCGGCCAGCCGCTCGGTGTAGAGCGCCCAGCCCTCGACGAAGGCGGTGTGGCCGGTGCTGAAGCGCTGGAACGCCGGCAGGTCGGTGAGCTCGGTGGCGATGGCGAGCTGGAGGTGGTGGCCGGGGATCGCCTCGTGGAAGGCGACCGACGCGGTGTCGAAGCGGTTGCGCTCGTCGGGCTGGTGGGTGTTGACGAAGTAGGTGCCGGGCCGGCTCCCGTCCGCCGCGGGCGGGAAGTAGTAGGCGGCCGGGGCATCGGCGGCGAGGATGGCGGGCACGGCCTTGACCTCGCACGGGCTCTGGGGCAGCCGGCCGAACCAGCCGCCCATCGCGGCGGTGGCCGCGGCGACGCAGCGGCGGGCATCCTCCAGCGGTTCGTCCGGCGCGGTCGCCGAGTAGCGCAGCGCCGGGTCGGTGCGGAGGCGGTCGAACACCTCGGGCAGGGTGCTGGTGCCGAACATCTCGGTGCCCAGGGCGGCGAGCTGCTCGTCGATGACGGCGACCTCGTCGAGGCCGATCCGGTGGACCTCGGTGGGGTCGAGGTCGAGGCCGGTGTTCGACCGGACCAGGAAGGCGTACAGGGCCTCGCCGTCGGGGAGGTGGCAGAGCCCGGCCGTCTCGTCGGGCCGGGCCGCGGGCAGCAGCTCGTCGCGCAGGCAGGCGCCGTAGCGGGCGAAGGCGGGCCGGACGACCTCCTCGGCCGCGGTCCGCAGGTCGGCCCGCCACCGGTCCTCGCCGTCCCAGCCGTCGGGGCCCTCGTAGGCGGTGAAGGGGTCGTCGTCGAGGGGCAGGGCGAGGTAGCCGTCGACCTGGTTCAGCGCCCGCTCCACGACGATGCGGGGCGGCGTGCGCCCGGCGTCGAGGCCGGCCCGGAAGCGGGTGAGGGCGCCGTCGACCAGGTCGCCCATCTTGCGCTGCCGCTCGACCAGGTCGAGGGCGTTCTGCGGCTCGGGGGCGTTGATCTGCGGGGCGCTGGTGAGGAGGTCGGCGGCCAGGCCGTCCATCTGGTCGTAGCGGAGCTCGGTGACCCGGTGGTCGATGTGGCCGATGGCGTCGTCGAGCGCCTCGGCCAGCAGGTCGCGGGTGACGCGGTCGGCGAGGGGGGCGTCGGCCAGGTCGAGGGCGGTGACCCGGCCGAGCAGCTCGGCCGAGCGAGCCCGCTGCTCGCTCTCGGCGGCGACGGTGACGTCCTCGATCTCGGTGTCGAAGCGCCGGTCGCCGAGGAACGTCGCCAGGGTCGGGCTGGTCCGCAGGACCGCCTCCCAGTACTCGTCGGCGAGCGCACGGAGCGGCGTCGGCGGGGTCACCTCGTCGGGGGCCATGGGCGCCATCATGCCCGCCATCGGGCGGCGCACGTTGCGGGCCTGTGAAGCCTGTGGGTCGAGTCCGACGGGCCGGGCCGGCCGTCGTGATCGGTTCTGGCGCGCCAGCACGCGCGAAGCACCGGTCTGGCGCGCCAGAACGGATGCCGAGCGGCGTCGGGCTCGTTCTGGCGCGCCAGACGGGTCGAACCAGGCACCTGGCGCGCCAGAACGGGAGCCGGTTCGGCCCGCGCCGCTCGGGCCGGGCCGGTCGTCAGGTGCCGCGGATGCCGCGGAGGCCGGCCCAGGCCAGGTTGGCCACCCGGTGGGCCAGGGCGTCGGGGTCGGGTTGGGTCGGGCCGTCGAGCGAATGGCGGCTGGTGACCTCGGCGATGCCGACGATGCCCCGGGCGAGCAGCAGGCGGTCGTCGTCGGAGAGGCCGTCGACCTCGATCAGGACGGCGACGGTGCGGGCGAAGGTCTCCTCCACCCGCAGGACGGCCTCGGTGAGGTCCCGGTCGCGGCGGCTGTCGGCGGTGAACAGGAGGCGGAAGGCGTCCCGGTGCTCGGTGACGAAGCGGAAGTAGACCCGGAACCCGGCCTCGACCTGCTCCCGGGGCGAGGCGGCGTCGGCGGTGGCCTTCACCACCGCGCCCTCCAGCCGGTCGGCCACGTCGGCCACCAGCTCCAGGTACAGCGCCCGCTTGGAGGTGAAGTGCTGGTAGAGGACCGGCTTGGTGACCCCGGCGGCCTCGGCGACCTGGTCCATGCTCACGCCCGAGTAGCCCTGCTCGGCGAACTCGCCCAACGCCACGTCGAGGAGCTGCCGCCGCCGCGCCGCCGCCGGAAGCCGTGGACCCATGGGGTGAACCTACTGCCCACCCGCGGCGAGCCCGCCACCGCCGGACGCTCCGCCCCGGGTGCGCCGGCCGGCAGGGCCCGAGCGGCCAAGAGCGGGAAATACGGCTGGCTGTCTCGGAGCGATTGGCGTCGGCCGGTGTCGGCGGAGCTGACGCCTTCAGGGTGGTGGGTGGGGTGGCGGGCGTGAGCGACGAGATCCACCGCGGTACCGGCGAGCGCACACGATTCCCGTGAGGAAGGGCCCGCCCGGACTCCGTCGGTCCGGCTCCGCCGGACGACGACGGAGTCCGGGCGGGCCCGAGTCCCAGGGGCGGGGGGAGGGGGTGACCCCAGGACTCGGGCCCTGCCACGGTTGTGACCCATCCTGCCAGAATGTGGCCGAGATGGGAATGGCCCGGGGCAGCCAGCACGGGCCACCGTGAGGGGACAGACTACCCGTGACCCTGACCCGCGGGTCAAGACCCCCCCCTGGAGGAGCCCCGTGCCCGTCGTCCCCGAGATCCAGGCCGTGCTGGACCTGCTCGCCGCCGCCCCGATCGACCTGACGCAGACCGACCCGCCCACCATGCGGGCGCTGTACGCGGCCATGCGGGACTCCGACGGTCAGCCGCTGCCGGTCGCCGAGGTGGTCGACGTCGTCATCCCCGGCCCCGGGGGCGATGTCCCGGCCCGCATCTACCGGCCCGAGGGCGACGGGCCGGCCCCGGTCCTGGTCTGGTACCACGGCGGCGGCTGGGTGATCGGCGACGTCGAGACCTCCGACCCGACGGCCCGGAAGCTGTGTCGGCGGGCGGGCGTCGTGGTGGTGTCGGTCGACTACCGGCTGGCGCCCGAGCACCCGTTCCCGGCGGCCCCCGACGACGCCTGGGCCGCCCTCACCTGGGTGGCCGACCACATCGCCGAGCACGGCGGCGACCCGGCCCGGCTGGCGGTCGGCGGGGACTCGGCCGGTGGCAACCTGGCCGCCCTGATGGCGATCAGGGCCCGGGACGAGGGCGGGCCGGCACTCCGCCACCAGCTCCTCGTCTACCCGGCCACCGACCTGACGATGAGCCACCCGTCGATCACCGAGAACGGCGAGGGCTACTTCCTCACGCAGGCGACCATGAACTGGTTCACCGACCACTACCTGGGGGCCGACCGGCAGCACGGCGACCCGACCGCGCCCGCCGTCTCGCCGCTGGTGGCCGAGGACCTGTCGGGGCTGGCGCCGGCGCAGGTCCTCACCGCCGAGTTCGACCCCCTGCGCGACGAAGGGGCGGCCTACGCGGCGCGGCTGGCCGAGGCCGGGGTCCCGGTCGAGCACGTCCCCGGCCCGGGCCTGATCCACGGCTTCTTCGCCATGGGCGACGTCTCGCCCGATGCGGATGCTGCCGCGGGGGCCGCCGCCGAGCGCCTCCGCGCCGCCCTGACCTGACGAGCCGGTCCGTGGCCGTCGACGTCCCCCTGGTCGTCCGGAACAAGGCCGTCGCCGCCGGGGCCGACGCCTGGCTGGCCGGGCTCGGCGACCTCCTCGCCGCGCTGGCCGACGACTGGGGCATCGTCGTCGGGTCGCCGTACACCGGTGGCACCGAGGCCTACGTGGCCGAGGCGCGGACGGCCGACGGTCGTCCGGCGGTGCTCAAGCTCTGCATCCCCCGCGACATCGACGCCGCCCGCCAGGAGGCCCTCGTCCTCGCGCTCGCCGGTGGTGAGGGCTGCGCCGAGCTGCTCCGGGCCGACGTCGCCCGCGGTGCCCTGCTGGTCGAGCGGCTGGGGCCGTCGCTGGCCGACGAGGAGGTGCCCCTGGTCGACCGCCTGCCCCTTCTGGTCGCCGCCGCGGCCCGGGTGTGGCGGCCCGCGCCCGACGTCGACCTGCCCACCGGGGCCGACAAGGGGCGGGCGTTGGCCGAGCACGTCGTCCAGACCTGGGAGGAGACGGGCCGGCCGTGCTCGGAGGCCGCGGTGGCCCAGGCCGTGGCCTGCGCCGAGCGCCGGGCCGCGGCCCACGACGACGAGCGGGCGGTGCTGGTCCACGGCGACGTCCACCAGTGGAACGCCCTGTGGACGTTGGACGGCACGAGCGTGAAGCTGGTCGACCCCGACGGGCTGCGGTGCGAGCCCGAGTACGACCTCGGTGTCCTGATGCGGGAGGACCCCGACACCCCCGTCGCCCTGTGGGACCGGGCCGTCTGGCTCGCCGAACGCACCGGGCTCGACGTCACGGCCATCTGGGAGTGGGGCGTGGCCGAGCGGGTCGCGACCGGCCTGCTCTGCG
>CAYQGF010000245.1:0-1431 GCA_964416885.1 uncultured Iamiaceae bacterium | reverse complement strand
TACTTCGGGGGCGACATGGAGGCCGCGGTCGCCCTCTCGGGCCAGGTGGCCGGGCGCATCGACGAGGTGCTGCCGGTCGCCGAGATCGTCCGGGCCTGCGCCGAGGGCTGCATCGAGACCCTCGATGCCCTGGCCACCCAGTACGTCACGGGCTGACGGGGTCGGGGTCGGCGGCTACCAGTCGTCGTCGCGGTCGGCCCGGTCGGCGGCCTTCACCGCGTACCCGAACACGATGGCCGGCGCGAGGACGATCGACCCGACCACGATGCACGCCACGATCAGGGTGACGACCCAGTTCTGCAGGCCGACGACGAAGCCGATGAGGAACGCCACCACGGCCAGGGCGAACAGCCCGTAGCCGAGCTTCTGGCCGATGTCGACGAGCCGGGCGATCTTGGCTCGACGGAGCAGGACCGGGTCGTCGCCGGGGTCGGGGCGGGCGGGCACACCCAGAGCCTGCCCGGCGGCGGGGGTGGCGGGCGAGCCGGGTGGTCGGGGCCCGGCGACCTCCCGGTACCGTGCCGGCGTGCGGACCTGGCACCACGGTGACTTCGCCCTCGATGCCCTGGTGGCGGCCAAGCGGGCGGCGGGCACCACGGCCTCCCTGGTGCTGCCGGCCCGGGACGAGGAGGCCACCGTCGCCGCCGTGCTCGCCGCCTACCTCCCGCTGCGCGACGCCGGCCTGCTCGACGAGGTCGTCGTGGTCGACTCGCTGTCGTCGGACCGGACCGCGGCGGCGGCCGCCGAGGCCGGGGCGACGGTGGTGGCCGTGGGCGACGTCCACCCCGAGGTGCCGGCGGCCCGGGGGAAGGGTGAGGCCCTGTGGCGGGGGGTGCTGGCCACGACCGGCGACCTGGTCGCCTTCGCCGACGCCGATGTCCTCGACGCCGCGCCCCACTACCTCGTCGGCCTGCTCGGGCCGCTGCTCACCGACCCCGACGTCCACCTGGTGAAGGGCTTCTACGAGCGGCCGATCGTCGCGGCCGACGGCCGGGTCACCGAGCACGGCGGCCGGGTCACCGAGCTGACGGCCCGGCCGCTGCTCAGCCTCTACCGGCCCGAGCTGGCCCGGCTGGTCCAGCCGCTGGCGGGCGAGTACGCCGGGCGCCGGTCGCTGTTCGAGGCCGTTCCGTTCCCGGTCGGGTACGGGGTCGAGATCGCCCTGCTCCTCGATGCCTGGGACCGCTACGGGGCGTCCGGCATCGGCCAGGTCGAGCTGGGCCGGCGGACCCACCGCCGCCAGTCCCAGCAGGCCCTCGGGGTGATGGCCGCCGAGGTCATGGCCGCCGCCCTGGGCCGGCTCGGCCTGGAGCCCTCCGGGGCCGTGATGCGCCAGTTCGCCCCCGAGGGCCACGCCGCCCTCGACACCGACCTCCGCCTGGCCGAGCGCCCGCCGGCCGCTTCCCTCCGCTGAACCGTACGGAAGGTGCC
>CAYQGF010000244.1:0-6148 GCA_964416885.1 uncultured Iamiaceae bacterium | reverse complement strand
GCGGCCGCGGTGTCGACGGCCACGACCGCCTCGGCCAGGGCCTCGGCGTGGTCGCCGTCGGCGCTGACACCACCGGCGGCGGCCTGGTCGAGGAACGACAGGGTGTCGCGGGCCGAGCCGCCGCCCGCCCGCAGGACGTGCTCGACCGCGGCGTCGTCGACGTCGATGCCGGCGTCGCCGATCACCCAGCGGACGTGGTCGGCCAGCTCGTCGGCCGGGAGGAGGTGGAACTCGAAGTGCTGGGTGCGGCTCCGGATGGTGGGCAGCACCTTCTGCGGGTCGGTGGTGGCCAGCACGAAGACCACGTGGTCCGGCGGCTCCTCCAGGGTCTTGAGCAGGGCGTTGGAGGCCCCGGCCGAGAGCATGTGGACCTCGTCGAGGATGTACACCTTGGTGCGGCCCGGGCTGCCCAGGGCGACCCGCTCGATCAGGCTGCGGACGTCCTCGACCTTGTTGTTGCTGGCGGCGTCGAGCTCCTGGAGGTCGTAGGACGTGCCGGCCTGCATGGCCACGCAGGAGGCGCAGACGCAGCACGGCTCGCCGTCCTGGAGGTCCTCGCAGTTGAGGGCCTTGGCCAGGATCCGGGCGGTCGACGTCTTGCCGGTGCCCCGGGGACCGCTGAACAGGTAGGCGTGGCCGACCCGGTCCTCGGCCACCGCGGCCCGCAGGGCGTCGACGATCGGCTGGCCCCGGACCTCGGAGAACCGCTGCGGGCGGTAGCGGCGGTACAGGGACTGGTGGGCCATCGCCGGCCGACTCTACCGACGCACCGAGCGCCGTCGGTCCCCGGCCGGACGCGGACCCGCCCCCGCAGGTGGCGGCCAGGCGACCTGCGGCGCACCGGGCGGTCCGCTGAGAGCTGCTGCCTTCCGGCCCTGACTCGGTTCACGGCGCCTGGTCGCACAGGACCCGGCCGCCCCTGCGGGGGCGGGAGACGGGTCAACCTAGCGCGCCCGTCGGCCTTCGCCACCGTCGGGCCCACCTCCTATCCTGGGCCGTTCCCCGGCTCGCCGGGGGCCAGGAGGGTTGCGAGAGCGGCCGAATCGGCACGCTTGGAAAGCGTGTGTGGGGAGACCCACCGTGGGTTCGAATCCCACACCCTCCGCCACATCCCCATCGCCGGCAGCGGGCGGCACCACGTGGTGCCGCCGGACCGGTGGCGGCGTCGGGCATCCTGGCCCGGTGCCATCCGATGGGGAACGACGGCTCGGGCGTCGGCTCGCGGTCCAGGTGCCGGTGCGGCTGACCGACCCGCCCAAGCACCCGAAGGTGCTGCCTCGGCGCGGCGTCGACGCCGAGATCATCGATGTCTCGGTCACCGGGATGGCGATCGATGCGCCCGATGCCAAGCGGCTCCAGCGGGGCGTCGTGGTCCGGGTGACCGCCCCCGACGCCGAGGGCGACGTCGTCCGCCACATCACCCGCGAGGGCCGGACCGCCCACCTCGGCGTGCAGCTGCTCGACTCCCACTCCCGGTTCGCGCAGTGGACCTACGCCCTGGCCCGGTCGGCCGACGACCGCGGCCCGGGAAGGGGGTCGATGGAGAGGGGTGCGTTGTGACCCTCCGGTGCGCCCGGACCGACGTCGCGCCCCGACCGTCGAGCCCGCCGGGAGCACACCGCGGCCCTGAGGTCTAGGGTGCGGCCCGGCGCGTCGGCGGTGCCGGGATCGTGGCGGACCGGGCTGGTCGGCGTGTCGCATCCCCCGCCCTCGAAGCTCCCGGGAGGCCGTCCATGAGGAGTCGTTCCCTGCCGGTCGCGGCCGCGACCCTGGCCGCGGCCGCACTGGTCCTGGTCGGTGCCTCGCCGCCGGCGGCCGCCCAGGCCTCGACCCGCCCCGACGCCGACGGCCTCACGGCCACCGCGGTGAGCCCCGACAGCCAGGTGGTCGGGGCCAAGGCGCCGACCAGCCGCGTCGCCGAGAGCGACCCCGACCTCATCGCCCGCACCGACGACGCGCCCGTGCCGGTCGTGGTCAAGCTCGACTTCGACTCGATCGCCACCTACGCCGGCGACCGCGACGGCCTGGACGCCACCAGCCCGAGCGTGACCGGCGAGCCCCTCACCGCCGACGACGTCGCCTCCAGCGACTACGCCGAGGCCATCGCCGACGAGGAGGCCGCCATCACCGCCGACATCGAGGCCGCGGTGCCCGCAGCCGAGATCGGCCGCAGCTTCCGGGTCGTCTACGGAGGCGTCTCGGCCGTCGTCCCCGCCAACCAGGCCCGCGACCTCCTCTCGGTCCCGGGCGTGGTCGCGGTGCAGGCCGACCCGCTCAACCAGCCCCTCACCGACGCCAGCCCCGAGTTCGTCGGCGCCCCGGCGATCTGGGAGCAGGTCGGCGGGCCGGCCACCGCCGGCGCCGGGCTGCTGTTCGGCAGCCTCGACAGCGGCATCTGGCCCGAGCACCCGTCGTGGGCCGCCAACCCCGCGCTCCCGGCCCGGCCCACCCGGCCCGACGGGCGCCCGCTCGAGTGCACCTACGGCGACAACCCGCTCACCCCCGAAACCGACGTGTTCGCCTGCAACAACAAGCTGGTCGGCGGGCGGGCCTTCCTCGACACCTACCTGTCGGTGACCAGCGCCCCCGAGGTGTACCCCGACAGCGCCCGCGACTCGAACGGCCACGGCACCCACACCGCCAGCACCGCCGCCGGCGGCCGGGTCGAGGCGGCCGAGGTGTTCGGCATCGACCGTGGCCCCGTCTCGGGCCTGGCCCCCGGGGCGGCGGTCATGGGCTACAAGGTCTGCGGCGCCGAGGGCTGCTACGGGTCCGACACCACCGCGGCGGTCGAGGCCGCCATCCTCGACGGCGTCGACGTCATCAACTTCTCGATCTCGGGCGGCACGACGCCGTTCACCGACCCGACCGAACTGGCCTTCCTCGACGCCTACGCCGCCGGCGTCTACGTCTCGACCTCGGCCGGCAACGAGGGCCCGGGCGCGTCGACCGCCAACCACCTGGCGCCGTGGACCACCTCGGTGGCGGCGTCGTCCCCGCGCCGCGAGTTCGGCTCCGACCTCACCCTCACCGCCGGCTCGGAGACCTTCACCGCCGCCGGCGTGTCGATCGGCTCCGGCATCGGCGGGGCCACCCCGGTCGTGCTGGCCACCGATGTCCCCGGCTACGACAGCGCGACCTGCGCCGCCGAGCCGCCGGCCGACGACACCTTCGCCGGCCTCGTCGTCGCCTGTGCCCGCGGCAACCCCGAGGGCCGGGTCGCCAGCGGCTACCGCGTGCACCAGGGCGGGGGCGCCGGGATGATCCTCTTCAACGTCGACCCCGGCTCCACCATGACCGACAACCACTGGCTGCCGGTCGTCCACCTCCCCGCCGGCACCGGCATCGAGGACTTCCTGGCCGGCCACGACGCCGTCACCGGCACCTTCACCGCCGGCACCGCCCGCGACGGCCAGCCCGACGTGATGGCCGACTTCTCCTCCCGGGGCCCGGCCGGTGCCTTCCTCAAGCCCGACGTCACCGCCCCCGGCGTCCAGATCCTGGCCGGCACCACGCCGACGCCCGAGTCGATCGTCGAGGGCCCGCCGGGCGAGACCTTCCAGGCCATCGCCGGCACGTCGATGTCGGCGCCGCACGTCGCCGGGGCCGGGCTGCTGGTCCTGGCCGAGCACCCGGACTGGACGCCCGGGCAGGTGCGCTCGGCCCTGATGACCACGGCGGTCACCGACCTGGTCAAGGAGGACGGCGCGACCCCGGCCGACCCCTTCGACATGGGCGCCGGGCGCATCGACCTGGCCGCGGCCCGCGACCCGGGGCTGGTGCTGGACGAGACGGCCCGCCGCTTCCTCACCCTCACCGCCGACCCGGTGCGCTCGATCGACCTCAACATCCCGTCGGTGAACGCCCCGGTGATGCCGGGTGCCATCACCACGACCCGGACCTTCACGAACGTCGGCGGCTCCACCGCCACCTACTCGGTGCGGACCACGGCGCCGGCGGACAGCACCATCACGGTCCGCCCCAACCGGTTCACCCTGGCGGCCGGGGCATCCCGGACGGTCACCATCGGCATCGAGTCGACGGCCCAGGGCCAGCAGTTCGGTGCCGTCACACTGGCGGCCGCGGGCCGGCGCACCCTCCACCTGCCGGTGGCGTTCCAGCCCGGCCCGGCCGGGGCCACCGTCACCAGCGACTGCGACGACGCGGCGCTCACCATCGGTGCCACCACCACCTGCACCGTGACCGCCACCAACGACAGCTTCGGGCCGACGACGGTGAACGCCACCACCACCGTGAACGACCGGCTGCGGGTCACCGGCGCCGACGGGGCCACCGTGACGAGCTCGCGCACCGCGACCGCCGGGCCGGTCGAGCTGGCCGGACGCCGACCGGGCGACCCCGACCTCGAGCCCTACGGGGGCACGGGCTACGTCCCGCTCGACGTCCTGGGCATCGGGTTCCGGCCCATCGGCGACGAGGCGATCGTCAACTACGACGTGCCGCCGTTCCTGTTCAACGGCCTCCTCTACGACCGCATCGGGGTCGACTCCAACGGCTACGTCGTCGTCGGGGGCGGTGGCAGCGCCGACAACCAGTGCTGCCCGCCCCAGGCCCTGCCCGACGTCCTGCCACCGAACAACGTGCTGGCGCCGTTCTGGAGCGACCTGTCCGGCGACGAGCCGGGGGCCGAGGGCATCGCCGTGGCCAACCTCACCGACGGCCAGGACTCGTGGGTCGTCGTCGAGTGGAGGGTGAACCCCTACGGCTCGGACGTCACCAAGACGTTCCAGGTCTGGATGGGCATCGGCGGCGAGCAGGACATCACCTTCAACTACCCGCCCGCCGACGTCCCCGACCTGAGCGGCCTCGACGAGAGGCTGGTCGTCGGGGCGGAGAACGAGACCGGCGCCGGGGGGACATCGCTCGTCGACGAGCCACCCACCGAGGACCTCCGGGTCATCAGCACCGACGCGGTCGAGGGCGACACCCTCACCTACACCGTCGCCGTGAGGGGCTTCGCCGGCGGCGCGGGCGACGTCCGCACCGACCTCACGGCCTCGGGGCGGCCCGGCACCACCGTGGTCCACTCCCCGATCACCGTCGCCGGCGCCGACCTGGCGGAGGTCGAACGGTTCGTCGACGCCGCCTACCAGGACCTGCTCGGCTACCCGGCCGACACCGCGGGCCGGCAGTACTGGGCCGACCGCATCGTCAACCGGACGGTCACCCGGGAGGCGTTCGCCCTCCACCTGGCCCGCAGCGATGCCTGGCTGCGCCCGGTGGTGGTCGGGCGGTACCAGCAGTTCGTCGACCGGACCCCGGCGGCCGCGGAGCGGGACTACTGGGTCGGCGAGCTGCGCGCCGGCCGGCCCGAGAGCCTGCTGGCGGCCCAGCTCATCGGGTCGAACGAGTTCTTCGGTCAGGCCAACCGGGAGGTCGAGGCCTTCGTCGAGCAGGCCTACCTGGCGGTGCTGGGCCGGCTGCCGGACGCGGCGGGGAAGGACTACTGGGTCGACCGCATCCAAGGGGGCCTGAGCCGCTCGATGGCCGGCAGGAGCTTCTTCCAGGTGCCCGAGAACCGGGGCCGACGGCTCACCGCCCAGGCCCGACGGTTCCTCGACCGGGCCGCCACCCCGGCCGAGGCCACGGCGTGGAGCGAGGTCCTGCGGGCCCGCACCGACCTGGCCCTGACGGCCACCATCGTCGGCAGCCAGGCCTACTACGACCACGTGACCCGTCCGACCTGACCCGCTTCGTTTCTGGCGCGCCAGACCCGAGAGGTCCCCCGGCTCACGCGCCAGAACGGGAGCGGGCCGAACCGGCTTCGTTTCTGGCGCGCGACGACCAGGAGAGCACGGCGCTGGCGCGCCAGAACGAGCGGGTCGTCAGTGGTCGGTGACGGGGCGGCGGAGGGCGGGGACGAGGGGGATGGCGCAGCCGTCGATGGCCAGGCGCTCCTGGTCCCGGACGAGCGTCGCGTGAAACGGTCCCGATACGGCGAGGCCGACGGCGGTGAAGGCCAGGCCGAGCGGGTACAGCGCCGGGATGCCGGCGAGCACGAACGCCGCGAACCCGGCCAGGGCGGGCACCGTCGAGGCCGCGGTGCGGGCGAAGAAGCGGCTCCGCCACGAGCGGGCCAGGGCCAGCTCGTCGGCGCAGTCGAGCGGGACCGGGGCCAGCCGGACCA
>CAYQGF010000243.1:473-6156 GCA_964416885.1 uncultured Iamiaceae bacterium | reverse complement strand
CCTCAACACCTTGTGGTCGATCGATCGAGATGAGGACGGCCCGGCGATCCACGAGTTCACCGTGGGAGTTGCGCCACATGGGTTCTCGACCTCGATCGAGTTCACAGACCCCATCGACGAGGTTCCCGACGACGTCCCGTTGTCGTTCGTCGCGACC
This sequence comes from uncultured Iamiaceae bacterium, assembly GCA_964416885.1. GTDB lineage: Bacteria > Actinomycetota > Acidimicrobiia > Acidimicrobiales > Iamiaceae > Iamia. Next base: position 5,999 of record CAYQGF010000243.1, on the reverse strand, counting down.
AGGTCGACCGATTCGGGTGGAGGGCTCCCAGCCGCGACCGCCAGTCTCCAACTGGACGAGCTCTCGACCGGGTCGATCCGCTACCAGCGCGACGAGGAGTCGCCCAGCACCGCGGAGTCGGTCGACGAGTTCCAGGCCGCGGTGGGCTGCTGACACCAACGACCGAGCCCGGGGGGTGTTGGCACCGGGCATGCAACTGGCGCGGGGCCACGGCCATGACGGTCGTGACCCCGCGCCAGGTGCGAGAGCGCTGAGGGGAGAACGGAGGGTTACTCCGTGATCTCCTTGATCTTGGCGGAGATCTCGGCCTGGACCGGGTCGACGGCGCCGGACTGCATCGCCATCAGCTTGGTCATGTCACCGGTCACCTGGATCTGGCCCGACATGAAGGCCTGCATGCCGGCCTGCGGGTTGCCGTCGACGAGGATCGCCTTGGCCACGTCGTAGGGGAGCGTCACCGTGAGCTGCGGGTCGTCGAGATGGCCCATGTCCATCTCCATGTCCTCGCCGGTCGAGTCCATGTGGGCCTCGACCACGCCGTCGGTGCCGACGCCGTCGGGACAGTCCTTCACGTTCAGGTTCATCTTCATGACGTGGGGCGGGGCGCCGGCCTTGCCGCGGTACTCCTCGCGGATGGCCTTGGCCTGGTCGAGCCACTCGTCGGTCAAGAACTTCGCCACTGGGGTCCTCCGGAGGTCCTCGGTCTGTTCGGGCGGGCGCACGTTACCCGCGGGAACACCCCCCGGGTCGACAGTCCGCTCAGTCGGACAGGACCCGTCGGGCGATCGCTTCGTCGGCGGCGAGGGAGCACACCACGAACCGGCCGACGAACAGCGCCAGCTCGTCGATCTCCATCGCCACCCGGCCGGTGCGCTGGAAGTGGCCGTAGTAGCCGACCGCCCCGACGACGCCGTAGGCCAGCAGGATCGGGTCCTCGTCGCGGACGGTGCCGTCGGCGATGCCCTCGGCGACGATGGCCGCGACGTCGTCGGCGTGGACCTCGGTGCCCTGCCGGAACACGTCGTCGAACTGACGGTCGCGGCCCTCGACCTCGATGAGCGAGAACAGGCGGGCGTGGCGGGCCATGTAGCGCACCGACGCCTCCGACCCCTGCCGGATGCGCCGCAGCGGCTCGGCCGCCGGGTCGATGGCCTCGGCCTGGGCCTGGCGGAGCCGCAACCGGTTCTGCTCCACCAGCTCCTTGAACAAGGTCTCCTTGTTCTCGAAGTACCAGTAGAAGAGCCCCTTGGCCACGCCGGCCCGCTCGACGATGTCGACGATGCGGGTGTCGTCGAAGCCCCGCTCGGCGAACAGCTCGCCCGCGGCCTCGATGAGCTGGAGCCGGCGCTCCCGGCCCTGCGATGTCAGTTGCCGCTCGGCCGCCTCGCTCATCGGCGCCGACCGTGCTTCCGGGCTCGTTCGCCGCGCTCGCCCGCTGCGCTCGGACCGGGACCAGGGTTCACCTGCCGTACAGTACCGACCCGCTCTCGTGACCCAGCCGATGGAGGCCCGACGTGACCGCACCCCTCATCCCCGGCGCCGAGCCCTGGTCCGCCGCGGGCGGCCCCAACGGCGTGCTGGTGGTGCACGGCTTCACCGGCAACCCGGGCTCGATGCGCGACCTGGCGGAGGCGCTGGCGGCCGCCGGGTTCACCGTCGAGCTCCCGCTCCTGCCCGGCCACGGCACCGTGGTCGACGACATGCTCGCCACCGGGTTCCCCGACTGGTTGGGCGCGGCCGAGGCCGCCTACGCCGACCTGGCCGCCCGGTGCGACAAGGTCGCCATCGTCGGGTTGTCGATGGGCGGAGCGCTCACGGCCTGGCTCGCCTCCGAGCACCCGGAGGTCGCGGCCATCGCCTGCCTCAACGCCCTCGTCACCGCGCCGGAGGGGATGCGGGAGGTGGTCGAGGCGATGGTGGCCGAGGGCCAGGAGGTCATGACCGGCATCGGCTCCGACATCGCCAAGGAAGGCGTGGTGGAGAGCGCCTACCCCGAGACGCCGCTGCGACCGCTGCTCACGCTGTTCGACGCGGCGGAGGAGCTGGAGGGGCGGCTGGGCCGCATCGCCTGCCCGGTGCTGGTGGTCAACAGCCCCCAGGACCACGTGGTGCCCCCGGAGAACAGCGATGTCCTCGCCGCGTCGGTCGCCGGCCCGGTCGAGCGGCTGACGGCGCCGGACAGCTACCACGTGGTCACGCAGGACCACGACGCCCCCGCCGTCTTCGCCGCGGTGACCGCCTTCTTCACCGCGCACCTGGCCTGACCGCGACCCCGCGCCGCCCCCCGGGGTGGCCACTACTGGGAGTGGCATGCGCGCTACGACGTGTGTCACACTCACGGCATGTTCGGGGGTACGCGGCGACGCCGCACGCTGATCGGTCTCGTGTCCATCCTGGTGGCGGCCCTGCTCGCCGCCGTCGCGGCCGGCCCGGCGCCGGCCGCCGAGGCGACGGGCCCGACCGTCGACGCGATCGACCAGTTCGAGCCGCAGATCATCGCCTACGTCGACTGCGACGGGGAGACCTTCACCGACGAGTTCCGCTACGGCGGGGTCCTGTACGAGCTGTCGGAGGAGGCGGACGCCGACCTGTCGATCCCCGTGACCTTCAGCGGCTCGCTCGCCGCCGACCTCGTCGACCCGCCGACGACCATGGACGTGACGGCCGGCGACACCTGGGGCGACGTCATCTTCGAGCTCGGCGCGGTGGTGGCCGGTGAGCTCGTCGTCACCCTCGAGGCCGGCGACGGCTACGTGCTCGGCGACACCGAGGTCACGATCGAGCCCCGGCTCGAGCCGGAGCTGCTGGCCGACTGCACCGAGGAGCTGCCCCTCGACGACCCGGCCCGGGCCCACCAGACCATCCGGGTCGGCGAGCGCCCCCTCTCCCTCGGGTTCTTCGGTGAACCGGTGGTGATCGAAGAGGGCTCGACGGCGACCACCGCGGTCGCCGCGGTCGACGACCTGCTCGGCATCCCCGCCGGCGACGACGAGGACCTCGAGGCCGAGGGCATCAGCACCCCCGTCGCCAACGGTGAGCTCCCGCCCGGGCTCACCTATGTCCGCGACCGGTGGGGCGGGGCGGCCACCACGCCGGGCACCTACGGGTTCGACGTGCGCCTGTGCGTCGACGACGCCTTCTACGTCGAGGGCGAGACCGACGACTGGGAGGTCGTGAGCGACCGTCCGGCGGTCCGGGCCCTGCCGAGCACCATCTGCTACGGCTTCGTGCCGGTCGAGATCGTCGTGCTCCCCGCCGTCGTCGCCCCGCCCGGCCGGCCCGTCACCCCGGCCACGCCGGCCACGCCGGTCCGCACCACCGCCCGCTTCACCGGCTGACCCGCGTCGCCGTCCCGGGCGCCTTCGGGGGTCGGAGGCAGGCCCGCCTACCATCGCCCCGATGGCTGAGACGATCACCCGCGACGACGTGGCCCACGTGGCCCGGCTCGCCCGCCTGGACCTGAGCGACGACGAGCTGAGCACCTTCACCGGCCAGCTCGCGGCGGTGTTGGAGCACGCCGAGGACGTCGCCGCCCTCGACCTGGCCGACGTCCCGCCCACGGCCCATCCGCTCCCGCTGGGCAACGTCATGCGCCCCGACGTGGTCGGCCCGACGCTCACCGCCGAGGCCGTCCTGGCCGCCGCCCCCTCGACCGAGGACGGCCGGTTCCGGGTCCCCCCGATCCTGGGCGAGGCCCCGTGAGCGAGCGCAGCGAGAGCTTCATCTCCGCCCGCGAGGTTGCGGCCGGCGTGAAGGCCGGGCAGTGGAGCGCCCGCCAGCTCGTCGACGAGCACCTGGCCGCCATCGAGGCCGACGACGGCACTGTCCACGCCTTCCTCCACGTCGACGCCGAGGGCGCCCGCGCCGCGGCCGAAGCGGTCGACGCCGCGGTCGCGGCGGGCGAGGACCCCGGCCTGCTCGCCGGGGTGCCGGTCGCCCTCAAGGACAACATGTGCACCCGGGGCGTGCCCACCACCTGCGCCTCCAAGATCCTGGAGGGTTGGGTGCCCCCCTACGACGGCACCGCGGTCGAGCGGCTCCGGGCCGCCGGGGCGGTGATCCTCGGCAAGACCAACCTCGACGAGTTCGCCATGGGCAGCTCCACCGAGAACTCGGCGTTCGGCCCCACCCGCAACCCCGTCGACCCCACCCGGGTCCCGGGCGGGTCCTCGGGCGGGAGCGCGGCGGCCGTCGCCGCCGGGTTCGCCCCGCTCAGCTTCGGCTCCGACACCGGCGGCTCGATCCGTCAGCCCGCCGCCCTCTGCGGCGTGGTGGGGCTCAAGCCCACCTACGGCCGGGTCAGCCGCTACGGCCTGGTCGCCTTCGCCTCCAGCCTCGACCAGATCGGCCCCTTCAGCCGCACCGTCGCCGACTCTGCCCTGGCCCTCCAGGTCGTCGGCGGCCACGACCCGATGGACGCCACGTCCAGCCCCGAGGCGCAGCCCGACTACCTGGCCCACCTCGACGACGGCGTCGACGGGCTGCGGGTCGGGCTGGTCACCGAGATGCTGGAGATGGAGGGCGTCGCCCCCGAGGTGGCGGCCCAGGTCCGGGCCGCGGCCGCCGCCCTGGAGTCCGCCGGCGCCACCCTCGTCGAGGTGTCGGTGCCGGCAGTGATCTACGGGCTGTCCGCCTACTACCTGATCGCCCCGGCCGAGGCGTCGAGCAACCTGGCCCGCTTCGACGGCGTCCGCTACGGGCTCCGCGTCGACGCCCCGACCACCCACGAGATGATGGTCGCCACCCGCACCCAGGGCTTCGGCCCCGAGGTCAAGCGGCGCATCATGCTCGGCACCTACGCCCTGTCGGCCGGCTACTACGACGCCTTCTACGGGCAGGCCCAGCGGGTCCGCACCCTGATCGCCCGGGACTTCGCCGCCGCCTACTCCGACGTGGACGTGCTGCTGTCACCGACCTCGCCCACCACGGCCTTCCCCTTGGGGGAGAAGACGGCCGACCCGCTCACCATGTACCTCAACGACGTGTGCACGATCCCGTCCAACCTGGCCGGCGACCCGGCGCTGTCGGTGCCGTTCGGGGCCGATGAGGCCGGCCTGCCGATCGGGGTCCAGGTGATGGCACCGGCCCTCGCCGAGGTCGACCTGTTCCGCACCGCCCGCGTCCTGGAGGAGGCCCGATGACTGCCGTGTTCAGCACTGTCGACTCCGACGAGGTGTTCACCGTCGAGGTCGACGGCACCACCTACGAGCTGGTGTGCGGCCTGGAGGTCCACGCCGAGCTGGCCACCGCCACCAAGATGTTCTCGGCCGCGCCCAACCGCTTCGGCGACGCCCCCAACACCAACGTCGACCCGGTGACGCTGGGCCTGCCCGGCACCCTCCCGGTCGTCAACGAGAAGGCCGTCGAGCTGGCCATCCGCTTCGGCCTGGCCACGGGGGGGGAGGTGCGCCGCTCGGTGTTCTCCCGGAAGAACTACTTCTACCCGGACATGCCCAAGGACTTCCAGATCTCGCAGTACGACCTGCCGATCGTGTCCGAGGGCACCATCGAGCTCCCCGGCGGGCA
>CAYQGF010000243.1:0-463 GCA_964416885.1 uncultured Iamiaceae bacterium | reverse complement strand
ACCTGGAGGAGGACACCGGCAAGTCCACCCACGTCGGTGGCGACGGTCGGATCACCGGCGCCGACCACTCCCTCGTCGACTACAACCGGGCCGGCGTCCCGCTGCTGGAGATCGTGTCCCGGCCGCACGTCCGCACCCCCGAGCAGGCCCGGCAGTACGTCACCGAGCTGCGGTCGGTCCTCGTGGCCGCCGGGGTGAGCGACGGGAAGATGGAGGAGGGCTCGCTGCGGGTCGACGCCAACGTCTCGGTCCGCCCCGTCGGCTCCGACGCGCTCGGCACCCGCTGCGAGATCAAGAACCTCAACTCGATCCGGTCGCTCGGCCGGGCCATCGAGCACGAGGCCCGGCGCCAGGCCGAGCTGCTGGCCGGCGGCGGCACGGTCACCCAGGAGACCCGCCACTGGGACGAGGAGTCCGGTCGCACCTCCACCATGCGCTCGAAGGAGGAGGCCGAGGACTACCG
>CAYQGF010000242.1:0-6165 GCA_964416885.1 uncultured Iamiaceae bacterium | reverse complement strand
CCCGTCCACGGCTTGAACGGGTAGCCGAGGGTGTACATGTCGGAGTCGGACCGGATGCCCGGGTACCGGAACAGGTCCCAGGTCCCGCCCATGGCCTGGCGCCCCTCGAGCAGGGCGAAGGTCGTGCCCGGGCACTGCTCCTGGAGCCGACAGGCGGCCCCGATGCCGGACAGCCCGGCTCCCACGATCAGGACGTCGACGTGCGCACCGGTCTCGGCCATGCCCCTCATGCTACCGCCGGTAACAGCGGCCGGCCAGCGGTCGTGGGTCACGGTGCCGACCCGGTCGGGCACCCTCGACCGGCTCCGCGGCCCGGGGTCCAGCGGCCGGGGTTCAGCGGCCCTGGGTGATGTACTCCTGGAGCGCCTGGGTCTCGTGCTCGAGGGTGCGGATGTGGTTCTTCACCACGTCGCCGATGCTCACGATCCCCGACAGGCGGCCGTCGACCACCACGGGCATGTGGCGGTAGCGACCCTCGGTCATCAGGGTCGACAGCTCGTCGACGGTGGTGGAGAGGTCGCAGGTCGCCACCTCGGTGGTCATGATCGAGGCCACGTCCCGGTCGAGCAGGTCGCTCCCCAGCTCGGCCAGCGCCCGGACGACGTCGCGCTCGGACACGATGCCCTCCACGGTGGCACCGTCGGCCGACACCACCAGGGCCCCGACGCCCCGGTCGTTCAGGGCGGCGACGACCACCCCGACGGTGGCGTCGGGCGCGATGGTCGCCACGTCGGCACCCTTGCTCCTCAGCAGACCTTCCACGTGCACGGCGGATCCTCCTGGCTGGTCGCGGCCCCCATGGTGCCACGCCCCGACGAACCGTGCCGGGGCTGGCCCGGGCCCCGGCGTCAGCCCCGCCGCAGCGCCCCGCCGTCGACCACCAGCGTCTCGCCCGTGACCCACGACGCCAGGTCGCTGGCCAGGAACAGGACCGCCCCGGCGATGTCCTCCGGCTCGCCCAGCCGCTTCATCGGCCACCGCTCGGCGATGGCGTCGCCGTGCTCCTCCCACAGGCCGCGGGCCATGTCGGTGCGCACCAGGCCCGGCGCGACGGCGTTGACCCGGACGGCCGGCCCCAGCTCGACGGCCAGGGTGCGGGTGAGGTGGATCAGCGCGGCCTTGGTGACGTTGTAGATGCCGATCCCCGGCTCGACCAGCAGCCCGCCGATCGACGCGATGTTGACCACCGCCCCGCCCCCGTCGGCCGCCAGGGCGTCGGCCGCCTCGCGGACCAGGGCGTGGGCACCCCGCAGGTTGACGTCGAAGGTCTTGTCCCACTGGGCGTCGCTGATGCCGAGGCTGGGTCCGAAGTACGGGTTGGTCGCGGCGTTGTTGACCACGATGTCGAGCCGCCCGAGCCGATCGAGGGCGGCGGCCACGACGGCGGCCGGGCTCTCGGGGGCACCGGCGTTGGCGGCCACCCACTCGACGGTGGCGCCGGGGTGCGCGGCACGGACGGCCTCCGCCGCGGCCTCCAGGGCCTCGGGCTTCCGGGACGTCAACAGGACCGACGCCCCCGCCCCGGCCAGCATCGTCGCCGTGGCCAGGCCGATGCCCCTCGACCCGCCGGTCACCACCGCCACCTTGCCGTCCATCCGGATCTCCATGGCCCCGGACCCTAGGGCCCGAGCCGGGCCGGTCGCCCCGACCACCGCGGGGGTCGCGGCTCAGCGAGGGCTGAACATGATCACGCCGACACCGGCCAGGCACAGGGCCGCGCCGACCAGGTCGCCGCGGTCGGGCCGGAACCCGTCGACCACCATCCCCCAGGCCAGCGAGCCGGCGACGAAGATGCCGCCGTAGGCCGCCAGCACCCGGCCGAAGCTGGCCTCGTCCTGGAGCGTGGCCACGAACCCGTAGGCCCCGAGGGCGGCCACCCCGGCGCCGACGAAGGCCACGCCCCGCTGCTCCCGGACGCCCTGCCACACCAGCCAGGCGCCACCGATCTCGGCCACCGCGGCCAGGGCGAAGAGCAGCATCGACCGGGCCACACCCATCACCGGACGGTACCCCGGGTCGTCTCGCCGGCACTCGCCCTCCGTACCCTGAACGGCCATGAACCGCCTGGCCGACGAGACCAGCCCGTACCTCCGTCAGCACGCGGACAACCCGGTGGACTGGTGGCCGTGGGGGGACGACGCCTTCGGCGAGGCCCGTCGGCGCGACGTGCCCGTCCTGCTCTCGGTCGGCTACTCGGCCTGCCACTGGTGCCACGTCATGGCCCACGAGAGCTTCGAGGACCCGGCCGTGGCCGAGGTCGTCAACCGCCTGTTCGTCCCGGTCAAGGTCGACCGGGAGGAGCGGCCCGACGTCGACGCCGTCTACATGGAGGCCACGCAGGCCATGACCGGCGCGGGCGGATGGCCGATGACGGTCTTCCTGACCCCGGACGGTGACCCGTTCTTCTGCGGCACCTACTTCCCCCCCGAGCGCCGCCCCGGGACGCCCGGCTTCCTCGACGTGTGCCGGGCCATCCAGGACGCCTGGGCCAACCGCCGCGACGACGTGGTCGGCCAGGGCGCCAAGCTGGTCGAGCACCTGCGCCGCACGCCGTCGGCCCCGCCCGGGTCCCGCCCGGTGCCGGGGGCCGAGGTGGTCCAGGCCGCCGTCGCCGGCCTGCTCGAGGCCCACGACAGCCAGCGGGGCGGCTTCGGCGGCGCCCCGAAGTTCCCGCAACCGTCGTCGGTCGACCTGCTCCTGCGGGCCGCGGCCCACGAGCCTCGGGGCCTGGAGGGCCAGGGGGCGGCGCTCCGGGCCGCGACCACCACGCTCGACCACATGGCCGCGGGCGGCGTCTACGACCACCTCGGCGGTGGCTTCGCCCGGTACTCGGTCGACGCCCGTTGGCTGGTGCCGCACTTCGAGAAGATGCTGTACGACCAGGCCCTCCTGGTCCGCACCTACCTCCACGCCTGGCTCCTCACGGGCGCCCCCCGGCACCGCCAGGTCGTCGAGGAGACGATCACCTACGTGCTCCGCGACCTGCGCCACCCCGGAGGCGGGTTCTTCTCGGCCGAGGACGCCGACAGCGAGGGCGAGGAGGGCCGCTTCTACCTGTGGAGCCCCGACGAGGTCCGCCGCGCCCTCGGACCGGACCAGGCGGTCGCGGCGATGGAGTGGTGGGGCGTCACCGAGGAGGGCAACTTCCCCGCCGGTGCGGCGCAGTCGAGCGGGGCGGGGAGCAGCGGGCGCACGATCCTCAACCGGCTCCACGCCGTGGGCCAGGTGGAGCGGCCACCGCTGCTCCAGGACTGCCGGGTCCGGCTCTTCGACGCCCGCAACGAGCGGGTGCGGCCCGGGCTCGACGACAAGGTGCTCACCGAGTGGAACGGCCTGATGCTGGCCTCGCTGGCCGAGGCGGCGGCCGCGACCGGCAACCGGGCGTGGCGGGCGGCCGCGGTCCAGGCCGGCGAGTTCCTCTGCCAGCGGCTCCGCTCGCCCGACGGCCGGTGGCTGCGCACCTGGCAGGGCGACCCCGGCGACCCCGACACCCCGGGCCGGGCCCACCAGCCGGCGTTCGCGGCCGACCACGCCGCGCTGGTCGACGGGTTCACCCGGCTGGCCGAGGCGACCGGGGAAGCCCGGTGGGTCGCGGTGGCGCGGGCGACCGCCGACGTGCTCCTGGCCCTGTTCCGCGACACCGAGGGGTCCGGCTTCTTCACCACCGGCGCCGACGGCGAGGTCCTGGTCACCCGGCCCAAGGACCTCCAGGACGGGGCCACGCCCAGCGCCAACAGCAACGCGGCGTGGGCCCTGCTGCGCCTCGCCGCCCTCACCGGCGAGCCCAGCTACCGGGAGGCCGCCGACGAGGTGTTCGCCCTGCTCGGCCCGCTCGCCGGCACGCACCCGCTCGCCTTCGCCCACCTGGCCGCGGGCCTGGACCTGCGGTCCCGGGGCACGACCGAGGTCGTCGTCCCCGGCACCGCGCCGGACCTGGTCGGCGTGGTGCACGGCCGCTGGCTGCCCGACGCGGTGCTGGCCTGGGGCGAGCCCTACCCGTCACCGTTGTGGGAGGGCCGGGTCGAGGGTCAGGCCTACGTCTGCCGGGACTTCACCTGCCGGCTCCCCGTGGCCGACCCCGCCGGCCTGGCCCGGGAGCTCGACACCGCCACCGGCTGACCATCCGGTCTCGTCGGGTCTGTGACCTGGAGCTGTTCACGGCCCGTTCCCCGAACAGAAACCCGCGACGCCCCATCGTGTAGGAAGGTCCGTACGACGGGATCGGGGGGGACTCGAACCCGCGGCCCCGGGGCACGTCGCGCCGGGGAGGACACCATCCCAGGAGCACCTGTGACCCGAACCTCGTCCGGCTGGCGCCGGCTCTTCGCCCTTCTCCTCGTGGCCGTGCTGGCCCTCGCCGCCGCGGCGTGCGGAGGCGACGACGACAAGGCCTCCGACACCGGGGGCGACAGCTCCGACGAGAGCAGCGACGTCACCAAGGCGGCGTGGATCTACGTCGGCCCCGCCAACGACGGCGGCTGGAGCCAGGCCCACGACGAGGGCCGCCAGTACGTCGAGGAGCAGCTCGGCGACGCGGTGGAGACCACCTACAAGGAGAGCATCGCCGAGGGCCCCGAGGCCGAGCAGGTCATCCGCGACCTGATCGCCGACGGCAACCAGATCATCTTCGCCACCTCGTTCGGCTTCGGCGACGTCCTCATCGACCTCGCCGAGGAGTTCCCGGACGTCAAGTTCGAGCACGCCACCGGCGCCGTCACCTCCGACAACCTGGCCACCTACTACGGGGCCTCCGAGGACACGATCTACCTCACCGGCCTGGCCGCCGGTGCCGCCATCCCCGAGGGGGGCACGGTGGGCTTCGTCGCCCCGTTCCCGATCCCCGAGGTGATCCGCCACATCAACGCCTTCCAGATCGGCGTGGCCGAGGTCAACCCGACCGCCACCACCAAGGTGTCGTGGACCAACACCTGGTTCGACCCCGAGGTCGAGCGGCAGTCGGCCGACAGCCTGATCGCCGACGGCGTCGACGCCATCGCGTCGGGCCAGGACTCACCGGCCTCCGGCGAGGCCGCCAGCGAGGCCGGGCTGCCCTTCGTCGGCTACGACTCGGACCAGAGCGAGAACCTGAGCGACATCTGGCTCACCGCCTCCCTGTACCACTGGGGCCCCTACTACACCGAGCGGGTCCAGGCCGTCGCCGACGGCACCTGGGAGACCGGCGCCTTCTACGGCGGCATCGCCGACGGCTTCGTCAGCCTCGCCCCCTTCGGCGACCTGGTCGAGCAGGAGACCCGTGACCTGATCGAGCAGCGCCAGCAGGACATCGTCGACGGCACCTTCTACGAGTTCGACGGCCCGCTGGTCGACCAGGACGGCGAGGAGCGGGTCGCCGAGGGCGAGTCGATGACCCTCGACGACATCCTGGTCATGGACTGGTTCATCGAGGGTGTCGAGGGCAACCCGGCCGGTTGACCGACCGGACCCCGGGCCCCTCGTGGACCTGAGCACGGGCGAGGCCGGGGACGCCATGTCCCCGGCCTCCGCCGCGCCCCCGCCGCTCGCCGCGCCGTCACACCGGCGCGCTCGCTCCAACCGGACCGGCGCACCATGACCCCCACCCCCCCGGCGCTCGCCGCGCCGTCACACCGGCGCGCTCGCTCCAACCGGACCGGCGCACCATGACGCCCACCCCCCCGGCGCTCGCCGCGCATGGGGTCACCAAGCGGTTCCCGGGCGGGGTGGTGGCCAACGAGGCGGTCGACATCGAGGTCCGGCGGGGCGAGGTCCATGCCCTCCTGGGTGAGAACGGGGCCGGGAAGTCGACGTTGTCGAACGTCTTCACCGGCCTCTACCGGGCCGACGAGGGCCACCTCGAGGTCGACGGCGTGCCGGTGGCGTTCGGCTCCCCCCGGGATGCCATCGACGCCGGGATCGGCATGGTCCACCAGCACTTCCGCCTGGTCGAGACCTTCACCGTGGCCGAGAACGTCGCCCTGGGCGAGCACGGCCGGTTCTCGCCCCGCGAGGCCGAGCGACGGGTCGCCGCGCTCGGCCGCCAGTACGGGCTGGGGGTCGACCCGTCGGCCCGGGTCTGGCAGCTGTCGGTGGGCCAGCAGCAGCGGGTCGAGATCCTCAAGGCCCTGTCCCGGGAGGCCCGGATCCTCATCCTCGACGAGCCCACCGCGGTCCTCACCCCCCAGGAGG
>CAYQGF010000241.1:0-6178 GCA_964416885.1 uncultured Iamiaceae bacterium | reverse complement strand
CGGGCTGACGGGCCTCGGCCAACAGGTCCACCTTCACCCGCCCCAGCCGGCCCTCCGACCCGGCAGCCGACACCACCGGCATCTCCGCAAGCGCACGAGCCAACTTCACGTCCCGACCGCACTGACCCCGGGTCTGGTCGACCCGACCCGCCAACCACGTCGCCGCCGAACGCGCCGCATCCGCCTCGAACAACCGCCGCCGCTCCACCGCCCCCGTCGCAATCAGCACCGCAGCATCGACCTGAGCCCTCAGCCGATGCAAGGCGAGCAGGTGGAGCCGGACCTCCTCATCGCCCATGGCCGTGACGCCAGCGTCGACCAACGCGCCAGCGTCAACGAGCAGTTCGTCGATCGTGTCGCCGTGGGGACCTTCCACCATGGGTCCACACTACCCGAACACACGTTCGCCTACGCCTCCTTTCCCTTGTTCTCCAAGGGTTCTCCGCCCAGGCTCACGACACCAGCTCACCGGGCCCTCGCCGACCTCGACCAGAACCTCGTGGCCGTCAGGACACATCGAGGCCACCCAGACAGATGCGTCAGAACCAGCACGACTCATGCGTCGAAACCGGCACGATTGATGCGTCAAAACCGGCACAACATTCCGGCCGACCGCTATCGTCGTGGTCGTGGCGACGAGCCGGTACATCCCGAGGAACGCTGAGCGGCTCGTCCGTGAAGCCCTCTCCGACACCAGGGTCGTCACCGTCAACGGGGCCCGCCAGGTCGGCAAGAGCACCCTCGTCGAACGGCTGATCTCGTCCAGCCCTGGAGCCGCCGAACGCCGCCTCGACATCGCCACCGACCGCGCCGCCGCCACTGCCGACCCCACCGCGTTCGTGCGCCACGACGGCCTCCTCGCCATCGACGAGATCCAGAGGGCGCCCGACCTCGTCCTGTCGATCAAGGCCGAGGTCGACCGCGACCCGACACCCGGCCGGTTCCTGCTCACCGGCTCCGCCCGCGTCCTGGGCCTGCGCGCCCTGCCCGACGCGCTGGTCGGGCGCATGGAGACCATCGAGCTGTGGCCGTTGTCCCAGGGCGAACTGGCCGGGGTGCGGGACGGCTTCGTCGACCGGGTGTTCAGCGACGACGCCGTCCTGCGCAGCGCCGGTGGCCCGAGCATCGCAGGCGTCGAGACCCGGGACAGCTACATCGAGAGAGCCATACGAGGCGGCTTCCCCGAGAGCGTGCGCCGCGCCCCGTCCCGTCGCACCCGGTTCCTCGATGCCTATGTCAACGACCTCATCGACCGGGACGTCACCCAGCTCGCTGACATCCAGCATCGCGCCACCATGAAGCGAATGGTACGACTGATGGCCGCGGCCATGGCGCAGCCCCTCCGCATCGAACGGCTGGCTTCGGAGCTCGCGACGTCCCGACGCACCGTCGAGCGCTACGTCGCCCTGCTCGAAGAGGTGTTCCTGGTCAAACGACTCCCCTCCTGGAGCACCTCGGCCACCGGCCGGACCCTCCAGATACCGAAGTTGCTGTTCGTCGACACCGGGGTCGCGGCTGCCGTCACCGGCCTCACGCCCCGGTCGCTGGCCCGAGACGACGCCAAGGTCGGGCCACTCGTCGAGAACTTCGTGCTCGCCGAGATCGCCCGCCAGCTCACCTGGTCCGCGGTCAGGGCAGACCTGTACCACTACCGCACCAAGGACCACGTCGAGGTAGACGGCGTGCTCGAAGCCCGGGACGGGAGCGTCGTCGGCATCGAGGTCAAGGCCAGCCTCACGGCGCGCGACGAGGACTTCCGGGGCCTTCGCCACCTCCACCGCAAGGTCGGTGATCGGTTCCACCGCGGCGTCGTGCTCTATGCCGGGGACGCCGTCCGAGCCTTCGGCGAGCGGATGATCGCCGCCCCGATCGACACCTTGTGGGCCCCCGGGCCCGACGAGAGCAACGACGAGGCATGACGGGCACCACGACGTTGCCGGGATGACGGACGGGGCCACGGTCGACCCTGGCGTGCTCGACGAGGTCCGCTCCGTTGCGGTCGGGGTGGAGGAGCGGACGTGCGACCAGCTCCTCGCCGACCTCGCCGGCGATGCGACCCTCGTCTCGATCGGCGAGTCCCACCACTTCGTCCACGAGACCTTCGCCTGGCGCGCCCGCCTGCTCGACGGGCTGGGCCGGTGCGGGTTCACCCGGATCGGGATGGAGCTGTCCCCCCACGACGGACGGTGCCTCGACGCCTACCTCCGCACCGGTGACGCCGACCGGCTCGGCCCGGTCGGGCTGTTCGGCGCCCGCGGCCGGGACGACCGACCCGAGGAGGGCATCCTCGGACAGGGCGCCGACCGCTACCCGCACGCCGCCATGCGGGCCGAGACCACCCGTTGGCTCGACCACCTCCGAGCGAGCGAGACCGAGTGGTCGCTGTTCGGCTTCGACGTCGACTACCTGCCCAGCCTGGCGGCCGAGCACCTCCCCCGGCCCCACGACGAGGCCGAACGGCACCGCCTCGCCGCCTCGCTCGACGAGAGCCGGCGTTACGACCGAGCCCTCCGGGCCGCCACCAGCTACGCCGAGGTGGCCGAGCCGATGGCCTGGCGCGAGGACCTGATGACCCGCCACGTCCTCGCCGACCGCACCCGCCACCCGTCCGAGCGCACGGTGCTGATCGGCCACAACCTGCACATCAGCGCCGGCAGCGACCGCATCGTCCTCGACAGCGGCATCGGCCCCGGCGGCGGGCTGACCGCACCGCTCGGCACCCAGCTCGCCCGCGCCGGCGTCACCGGCCCCTGCATCTGGACGGTGCACGACCACGGCGACGACTCCGGCCCCCCGCCCGGCGACGGCACGGTCCGGAGCGTCCCCGGCACGCTCAACGCCACCCTCGCCGCCCTGGGCGACGCCCCGATCGCCGTCCCGACCCGGCCGGTCGAGGCGTTCCGGCGGCCGTGGTCGGTGGCCTCGATGTACGGCGCCACGATCGAGGTCACGCCGGCCGATGTCTGCGACCTCCTCGTCTCCTCCCCCGGCACCACCCGCCTCCACGGTCCCCGACCGGCGCGTGCGGAGACCGCGGCTCGCCCCCTGTAGCCTCACCGCCCGTGGCCAGGGACAGCGAGCGGGCCTGGCGGCTCGGCCTGGTCGCCGTCGCCCTGATCGTGGCGGGCAGCGGCTGGTACCAGGCGGTGAAGATCCCGCCGTACTACTTGGCCGACGAGCAGGCCCACGTCGGGTACGTGCTCGAGCTGGAGCAGGGCCGGCTGCCCGAGGTGGACACCCCGATCGACGGCGACCGGGGCGGGGTGGCCCTGCGGGACAAGCTGGCCATCTCCCCGGAGCGCAACCGGGACGTGTGGGTCGCCAACAACCCGCCCTGGCCGTACGTCGTGGCCCTGCCCGCCGCCGCGGCCACCAGCGCCCTCGGCATCTCGGGGGGCCCGCTGCTCGGCGTCCGCATCGTCAACCTCGCCTTCTTCGCTGCCGCGGCCGTCGCCCTCGCCCGGCTGGCCCGTCGTCTGGCGGGCGACGACCCCACCGCGGGGCTCCTCGCCGCCGGCCTCTTCGCCGCGGTGCCCCACGTGGGCCTGATCGCCGGCGCCGCGTTCGTCGACGGCGCGGCCCTGCTCTGCACCATCGCGGTCACCGACGCCGTCGTCGCCATCACCCGGTCCGGACCGACCCGCCGCCAGGTCGTCACCCTCTCGATCTGGTGCGCCCTCGCCACCGGGGTGCGACCGATGACCGCGGTGCTCGCGGCGGCCGCGGCCGGCATCGCCCTGGCGGTGGTCGCCCTGCGGTGGTGGCGGGACCGGTCCGCCGTGCCGCCCTGGTGGGCCGGGGTCGTGCTGGCCGTCCCCTCGGTGGTCCTCAGTGGCTGGACCTACGCGCGCAACCAGGCCTTGTACGGCGACCCCACCGCCTCGTCCCGGCTGTTCGAGAAGTACGGCCGGACGGCCCGGCCCCGCGCCGACGTCCTCCAGTCGAAGGTCTGGGCCGATCCGGTCCGAACGCTACTGAACCGTCGCATTCCCCGCGACCTGCCCTCGCCCCCGCTATGGGTGTGGGACCTGACCCGCTGGGCCCTCGTCGGCTTCGCCGTCGCCAGCGTCGTGATCGTCATCGGGGACCAGGTCACGGCCCGGCGCCGCGGCGAGCAGGAGCCCCGGACCCCGCTCCTGGGCTGGGCGTGCACCGCGCTCGGCGCGGTCGTGATCGTCGTCCTCACCGCCCAGCACTGGACCGGGGGCGGCAACATCCATCCCCGCTACCTCCTGTTCCCCCTGGCCGTGGCGGCGATGCTGGTCGCCCTCCCGCTGGCCCGGGCCCGGGCCTGGTGGGCCGGGATCGCCCTCGTGGCCGCGGTCCTCGCCCTCCAGGCCCGTCAGGTCCCCCGCCAGAACGCCTACCTGTTCACGCCCCCGTGGATGCCCGAACCGCCGTCGCCCCTCGTCACCGCCATCGGCCCGCCGTTACTCCGCACCCTCGGAGTGGTCGCGGCCGCTGCCGGCTTCGTGCTCTTCGTCGTGGCCGTCGCCGCCGTCGCCGCGGTCCAGAGGGCCGACACGACGCGGGAGGACGGGTAGGTCCAGGCCCGGCGCCTACCTTGGTCCGGTGCCCACTGCGCCCGACGTCGACGCCCTCGCGGCGGGGGTCCGGGCCGGCGACCGGCGGGCGCTGGCCCGGGCCATCACCCTCGTCGAGTCGACCCGAGCGGACCATCGCGAGCTGGCCGACCGCCTGCTCGCCGGCCTCCTCCCGGTCACCGGTGGCGCGGTCCGCCTCGGCATCTCCGGCCCGCCCGGAGTCGGCAAGTCGACCTTCATCGAGGCCTTCGGCACCCACCTGACGGGCCTCGGCCACCGGGTCGCGGTGCTGGCCGTCGACCCCAGCAGCACCCGCACCGGCGGGTCGATCCTCGGCGACAAGACCCGGATGGAGCAGCTCGGGCGGGACGAGCGGGCCTTCATCCGCCCCTCCCCCGCCGGCACCGAGCTCGGCGGCGTGGCCCGCCGCACCCGCGAGGCACTGCTGCTGTGCGAGGCGGCGGGCTTCGACGTGGTGCTCGTCGAGACGGTCGGCGTGGGCCAGAGCGAGGTGGCGGTGGCCGACCTCACCGACCTGTTCGTGCTCCTCGCCTCGCCGGCCGGTGGCGACGACCTCCAGGGCGTCAAGCGGGGGATCATGGAGCTGGCCGACATCGTGGTAGTCACCAAGGCCGACGGCGACCTCGCCACCGCCGCGGCCCACGCCTGCGCCGACATCCGGCGGGCCCTGCACCTGCTCCGGCCCCGGCACGTCGAGGTCACCCCGGTCGCCCTCCTGGCGTCGTCGGTGAGCGGCGAGGGGGTCGCCGAGGTGTGGGACGCGGTCGGGGCCGCCCACCAGGCCCTGACCGGGTCGGGGGCGCTCGACCGGCAGCGGGCCGCGCAGGCCCGGGCCTGGCTGTGGGCCGAGGTCCGGGGCGCCCTGGAGCTGCGGCTGCGCACCGACCCCGCCGTGGCGGCGGCCCTGCCCGAGGTCGAGGCCGAGGTGGGCCGGGGCGAGCTGACGCCGTCGGCGGGCGCTCGACGCCTGCTCGCCCGGCTCCGCCTCGACACCACGCCCTGAGTAGCCTCGCCGGATGGTCGAGCCCGACGAGCTGGACGTGAGCATCGTGCTCCCCGTCTACAACGAGAAGGGCCACCTGCGGGAGGAGATCGACCGCATCACCAAGGCCATGGACGCCTCGTCGTACTCCTACGAGGTCATCGTCGTCGACGACGGCTCCAACGACGGCTCGGGCGAGGCCCTCCGGGAGATCGAGGGCATCCGGCTCATCCAGTTCGGCACCAACCGGGGGTCGGGCTCGGCCCGCAAGTTCGGGACCCGGGCGGCGCGGGGCCGGGTGGTCGTGTGGACCGATGTCGACATGACGTACCCCAACGACCTGATCCCCGAGCTGGTCGACGAGCTCGACGGCTACGACCAGGTCGTCGGTGCCCGCACCTCCGAGCAGGGCACGCACAAGCTGTTCCGGGTCCCGGCCAAGCTGTTCATCCGCAAGCTGGCCTCGTACCTGGTCGAGACCCCGATCCCCGACCTCAACTCCGGGCTGCGGGCGTTCCGGCGCGACGTCGCCCTCCAGTACGTCAGCCAGCTCCCGCCCGGGTTCAGCTGCGTCACCACCATCACCCTGACGTTCCTGGCCCACGGCTACACGGTGAAGTACTGGCCGATC
>CAYQGF010000240.1:0-6189 GCA_964416885.1 uncultured Iamiaceae bacterium | reverse complement strand
GCCACCTCGACGTCGAGCGACGTGCGGGTGAGGTGGCGCATCTCGGCCAGGGTGCCGCTCTCGACGGTGCGCCCCTGCCGGATGATGCTCACCCGTTCGCAGAGGGCCTCGACCTCGGCGAGGATGTGGCTCGACAGCAGGACGGTGCGGCCGTCGGCGGCGGCCTCCCGGATGCAGTCCTGGAACGTGGCCTCCATCAGCGGGTCGAGGCCGGAGGTCGGTTCGTCGAGCACCAGCAGGTCGACATCGGCGGAGAGGGCGGCCACCAGGGCGACCTTCTGGCGGTTGCCCTTCGAGTAGGTCCGGGCCTTCTTGGTGGGGTCGAGGGCGAACCGCTCGACCATGGCGTCGCGCCGGGCCCGGTCGAGCCCGCCCCGCAACCGGCTGATGACGTCGATCGCCTCGCCCCCGGTGAGGTTGGGCCAGAGGTCGACCTCACCGGGGACGTAGGCGAGCCGGCGGTGGAGCTCGACCGCGTCGTGCCAGGGGTCGCCCCCCAGCAGCCGGGCGGTGCCGGCATCGGTCCGGAGCAGCCCGAGCAGGACGCGGATGGTGGTGGACTTGCCGGCGCCGTTGGGGCCGAGGAAGCCGTGGACCTCTCCCGTCCGGACCCGGAGGTCGAGGCCGTCCAGGGCCGTGAACGCCCCGAACCGCTTGACGACCCCGTCGACGTCGATGGCCACATCGCTCATCGCCCCATCGTGCCCCACCCCCCGAACTTTGAGCGGAAAAGACCGCCAGGCGGAACAAAGCACTCAAAGTTCGGGGGCATAGAAGCCCAGAGGCATGGGCATGGGCCGGGAGCGGCTCAGGTGCCCTTCCGAGGCCGAGCCCGCGAGGCCGGGGCCCGAGCGGCCCGTCGGCGACGAAGGAGCCGACCAGAGCGGGCAACACGGTTCGTAACCCGATCGACCCGGCGAGGGCCGTGGCGTCAGGTGCCCTTGTAGTTGAGGACCTGGCGGAGGGTGTGGACGACCTCGACCAGGTCGTCCTGGTCGGCCATCACCTGGTCGATGTCCTTGTAGGCCCCGGGGATCTCGTCGACCAGACGGCCGGCCCTGTCGGCCAGCCAGGTGCGGTCGCCCATGGCCTCGGCCAGGTCGGCGGCGGTGAAGCGCTTGCGGGCCGCGGTGCGGCTGAAGCGGCGACCGGCGCCGTGCGAGCACGACCGCCAGCTGGCCGCCGAGCCCTTCCCGGCCACGATGTAGGAACGGGTCCCCATCGAGCCCGGGATGACACCGAGGTCGCCGACGTCGGCCTTGATCGCGCCCTTCCGGGTGATCCACAGGTCCTGGTCGCCATGCGTCTCGCGCTGGGTGAAGTTGTGGTGGCAGTTCACCCGGCTGACCTCCCGGCCGAAGCCGATGGCGGTCAGGACCTCGCGGAGCACCACGGTGACCATCCGCTCCCGGTTGGCCTTGGCGTAGTCCTGGGCCCAGAGCATGTCGCCGATGTAGGCGTCGAACTCGTCGGTGCCCTGGACCAGCCAGGCCAGGTTCGGGTCCTCGAGGTGGTGCGGGAGCTGGTGGCGCAGCCGCTTGGCCGTCTCGATGTGGGCCTGGGCCAGCTGGTTGCCGATGCCCCGGCTGCCCGAGTGGAGCACGACCCACACGTGGTCGCGCTCGTCGAGGCAGACCTCCACGAAGTGGTTGCCGGAGCCGAGGGTGCCGAACTGGGTCAGCGCCTTCTTGGCCTGGGCCTGCGAGAAGCGGGAGTGGGGCCGGTGCTCGGCCATCCACCGGTCGGCCTGGTGGGCCGCGGTGTCGTGGCCCCGGCCGACGCCGGCGGGCACCCGCTGCTCGATGCGCCGCAGGAGCGGGCCGAGGTCGTCGGGCAGGTGGTCGGCGGTGACGTCGAGCTCGGCCGCGACCATGCCGCAGCCGATGTCGACGCCGACCGCCGACGGGATGACCGCGTCCCTGGTCGGGATGACCGAGCCGACGGTGGCGCCCATGCCGACGTGGGCGTCGGGCATCAGGGCCACGTGGCCCTCGATGATCGGCAGCCGGGCCGCGCTGCGGGCCTGCTCGATGGTGCGCGGGTCGGCGTCGCTGGCCCAGCTGTAGAGGGTGTTGGTGATCTTGGTGGCGGGCATCGTCGCCCTCCCAGGGCAGTGATCGGGTCGACCAGGGTGGATGCCCGCTCCCCGCTCGCCCAAGCGATTACCGCAGCGGCCGGGCCATCGGGTGGTGGGGGATGTCGGCGTCGTTGCGGAACCCGTCGCCCTCGACGGTGAAGCCGGCCCGCTCGTAGAAGGTGAGGGCGACGTCGCGGGCGTGGCACCAGACCAGCGCCGCGCCCTCGGCCCGGACGTGGTCGACGGCGGCGTCGAGGGCGAGCCGGCCGGCGCCCCGGCCCCGGGCATCGGGCGCGGTGGCCATGCCCCGGAGCTGCCAGGCCGGCGAGTCGTGGGGCCGCCACGAGCACGGCTCGGGGATCACGGTGGCGGTCGACAGCGGCGTGCCGTCGTCGTCGAGCACGGCGAAGGTCGCGGCCTCGGGCCGTTCGATCGCCGGCCAGTAGACGCCGGCGACGTCCATCCCGGGCCGCAGCACCTCGTTCCGCAGTCGTCGGGTCGTCCCGGCCGGAACCCGCTCCACGGGCACCCGACGTCTACGCGGTGCGGGTGGCGGCGACGTCCTGGAGGCCGAGCTGCTCGATGGCCGCTTCGCGCATGCGGTACTTCTGGACCTTGCCGGTGACGGTCATGGGGAACTCGTCGGCGACGTGGAGGTACCGCGGCACCTTCTGGTGGGCGATCCGCCCGGCGCAGAACTCCCGCAGCCCCTCGACGGTGAGCGAGGCCCCTTCCCGCAGCCGCACCCACGCCATCAGCTCCTCGCCGTAGCGCTCGTCGGGGACGCCGATCACCTGCACGTCGACGATGTCGGGGTGGCCGTAGAGGAACTCCTCGACCTCCCGCGGGTAGATGTTCTCGCCGCCCCGGATGACCATGTCCTTGCTGCGCCCGACGATGTTCACGTAGCCGGCCTCGTCCATCACCGCCAGGTCACCGGTGTGCATCCAGCCGTCGGGGTCGATGGCCTCAGCGGTGCGCTCGGGGTCGTCCCAGTAGCCGAGCATCACCGAGTAGCCCCGGGTGCAGAGCTCGCCGGTCCGGCCCCGTTCGACCGGGTCGCCGGTCGCCGGGTCGACGACCTGCACCTCGACGTGGGGGTGCACCCGGCCGACCGAGCCCACCCGCCGGTCGAGGTCGTCGTCGGCCCCGGTCTGGGTGCTGACCGGGGAGGTCTCGGTCATGCCGTAACAGATCGTCACCTCGTCCATGTGCATGTCGGAGATGCACCGCTTCATGACCTCGACCGGGCACGGGGAGCCGGCCATGATCCCGGTGCGGAGCGACGACAGGTCACGGTCGGGGAAGGTCGGGTCGGCCAGCTCGGCGATGAACATGGTGGGCACGCCGTAGAGCGAGGTGCAGCGCTCCTCCTCGACCGCGGCCAGGGTGGCCGCCGGCTCGAACGCCGGGGCGGGGAACACCATCGCCGCCCCGTGGGTGACCCCGGCGAGCACGCCCATGACCATCCCGAAGCAGTGGTACAGCGGCACCGGGATGCAGATCCTGTCCTCCTCGGTGTAGCGGCAGCCCCGGCCGACGAACCAGCCGTTGTTGAGGATGTTGCGGTGGCTGAGGGTGGCGCCCTTGGGGAACCCGGTGGTGCCGCTGGTGAACTGGATGTTGATGGCGTCGGTCGGGGCCAGGCCGGCCTCGACCTCGGCGACGGTGGTGCCCGGTGCGCCGTGGGCGTCGCCGGCGGCGAGGAGGTCGTCCCAGTCGGAGGTGTCGAGCCACACGACCTGTTCGAGGTCGGGGAGGTCGGACCGCACCTCGTCGACCATGGCCCGGTAGTCGCTGGTCTTGAACGACGAGGCGGCCACCAGGAACCGGCACCCGCTCAGCTTCAGGGCATAGGCCACCTCGTGGGTGCGGTAGGCCGGGTTGAGGGTGACGAGGACGACGCCGATGCGGGCGGTGGCCAGTTGGGTCAGCACCCACTGGGCGTGGTTCGGGCTCCAGATCCCGAGGCGGTCGCCGGGCCGGGCGCCGCGGGCGAGCAGGCCCCGGGCCACCCGGTCGACCTCGGTCGCCAGCTCGCTCCAGGAGAGCCGCACGTCCTGGTGGCGGACGACGAGGGCGTCGCGTCCGGGCCAGGTGGCGACCGCCCGGTCGAGCGCTGCACCGATCGTCTGCTCCAGGAGCGGCGGATCGGTGGGGCCGGCGTCGCGGGCGATGGTCATGGCGGGCCTCCGGGGATCGGCGTCGCGGCCAGGGTACGGTCGGGTCGTCCCGCGTGCCCGGCGCCGACCGGCGGGCCGCGCCGACGGGGTGAGCCGCCCGGGCACCCCGCCGCCAACCCGAGCTCGGCCGGGCCGGCCAGGAGGGCCGATGACCACGCCCGACCCCGGAGCTTCGCCGCAACCATCGCCGTGGTCCCCCCGCCCGCCCACCGGTGGTCCACCGCAATGGGGGTGGGCACCACCGGCCGACCGCGACGGATGGATCTCGCCCGGTCCACCCCCGCCCCCCGGCAGCATCGGAGGATGGTCGGCACCGACCGGGCCACCGGGACCCCCCGGTCTCTGGTCCCCGCCCGACCCTCCCGTCTCCCCCGCCCCGGCCCCGCCGCGCCGGACCGGACGCCTGGCGCTGGTCCTCGGGGCGGTGGCCGTGGCCACCCTGGCCGCACTCGCCACCGCCGCCCTGGTCGTCCGCGCCGTCTCGGGCGACGGTGGCGGGGCCGGCGACACCGACTTCGGGTCCGGGCCCCGGTCGGAGCCGTCGGAGGAGTGGTCGGTCGCCGTCGATGGCGGGCCCGACGGCACCGCGATCCTGAGCGACGGCGAGCGGGTGTACGTCCTCACCTCCACCGAGGGCGACGACTACTCCACCACCACGACGGTCACCGCCTACGCCGCATCGGACGGCGCCACGCTGTGGACGGAGGACGCGGAGGCCTCGACCTTCGACACCCCGCTGCGCCTCCTCGGCGACCAGGTCCTGCTCTCCGAGTACGGCGAGGCCACCACGACCCGGCTGCTCGACGCGACCACCGGCGAGGAGGTGTGGGAGGCCGACGGCATGCCCCCGGACGACCCGTTCGGGTTCGGCCTCCCGCCGTTCCTCACCACCGGCCCCACCGACGTGTTCCACCTGGTGTCCTACGACGGCGAGCTCGTCGCCGTCGACCGGTCCAGCGGCGAGGAGCTGTGGCACGCGGCCGGCACCAACGCGACGATCTGCGACGACGTCGTCCTCCTCGCCGGCGAGAGCGACTTCGACCTCGACACCCTCATGCCCATGGCATCGGAGATCGTCGCCCACCACCCCCGCTCGGGCGAGGAGCTGTGGACGAGCAACGGCGTCCCCGGGCCCTGCCACGACGACCTGGTGGCCCTCACGGGCAACGGCGAGGTGACCGTCCTCGATGCCCACACCGGTGACCGGCGGGCCACCATCAGCCTCGGCCGCGCCTCCGGCAGCTACCCCTTCACCTTCCTCTTCGGGGACTTCGTCGCCGCCACGTCGATCGTCCTCGAGGAAGAGGGGGCAGCCCACAGCGGCATCTACGCCATCGCCGACGGCGAGGCCACGTGGGAGGACGAGGGCGCCTTCCTGGTCCCCATCAGCGACGACCTCGCCATCGCCGGGAACGACAGCGACGACGACGCGATCCTCATCCGGGCCCACGACGGTGCGGAGTTGGACCGGATCGAGCTCGACTCCGAGGACAACACCTGTTCCGCCGTCTTCGCCCGCGACACCATCGTCCTCTGCGACGGGCCCGACGTGACCTCGTACGCCTTCAGCACCGACGGCTACGACGAGCTGTGGACGATCGACGCCGGCGCCGACGTCAGCCAGGTGGCCGTCGGTGGCGACCGGCTCTTCGTCCTCACCGACGGCACCCTCGCCGCCTACCGCTGACGACCCCGACCCGGTGCTCTAGGTTGCCGGCCCACCGGGGGACGAACGCTGGAGGCAGCATCGAATGACCGAGGTCCATGGCACCTGCGACGAGCGCTTCACGGTGGTGCGCGACACCTTCGCCGCCGCCTTCGACCGGGGCGAGGAGAGGGGCGCCAGCGCCTACGTCACCGTCGATGGCGCGCCCGTCGTCGACATCTGGGCGGGGGTGGCGACCGACGACGGCGCCCCGTGGGAGCGGG